>CAMFKA010000015.1 GCA_945957185.1 uncultured Chlamydiaceae bacterium
TTAAAAAACTTTTAAAAAGCTTGACAAAGTGCGCGATTAGAGAACTCCAAAAAAACCTCTGCATCGATTTATCCTACAAGACCATATATCATTGAAATAAATAATCCCATTTTATAATTTGAAAATTTTATGAGGCATATAAAATGATTTCAGGACTTTTTTTATTATTGACCTTCGTGTTTTTTGCCATTCTCAAAGGGCAAAAAAAATGGGCAATTAGTGTTTTACTATCAACGTTAGGTCTTGCGTTGGTACTGCTGTATAGCCTGGCAACAGACATCTTAAAGATTAACTGGTAGGGAGAAAACGATGATGACACTACAAAAAAATATCAATGCCCTGATCATCTACACCATCTCCGGTATCCTTCTAGGAGCCTTCGGAGTCCAAATTTTCATGCACGAAATCCCTTGTCCCCTCTGCTTCCTACAACGTATCGGCATGATCGGTGTTGCAGCATCGTTAGCGATGAATATCAAATTCGGAATCCACCCGCTTCATTACGGCCTAGCGCTATTAAGCTCGTTGTTTGGAGGGACTGTCGCTTTGAGACAAATTTCTCTTCACGTGTGTCCCGGATTTCCCGAATTCGGACTTCCTGTACTAGGCCTTAGCCTCTATACATGGTCGTTTTTCATCTTTACTTGCTGCGTGTTGGCTGTTGCTATCTTGCTCATGCTCTACAACAGCCGCGAAGGGGAAGAAAACGCTCTAGAGATCAACAAATTTCAGTCTGTCGCCTTCTGGCTCATTTTCTTCGTCACCTTCGCAAACACAATCACTTCATTCATCCAATGTGGGCTTGGCAATTGTGAGTGAATATTTTTTCCACAGCTCATAGGTGAGTTTTACAGGATCGGCAGCATCGCCGCTTTCAACCAAAGCTTGAACTCTATCCATCACTCCTGAATCGCGCTCCAGCTGCAACAAACCAGGACTTGCCAGCCCTAACTCGCGAAGCCTGCAGGCTAGAAGTTCTAAACTTGTCGCTTCCGGATATCGCTGCACACCACCTGTTAAAGCAATGGCTTGAGGGCGGGGGCCAACGGAATCGAAATCGCGAGGGTGAACGAAATAGACGATGGAGTACCGTTCTACGCCGGGTTTTGCAACGACACGGTGAACGCTGCTTTTAAAGTATCCATTCGATAAATTTTGCAATTTATCGCCTACGTTGACGATGAAGGCTTTTGAAGGCACTTTTACATCGATCCATTTTCCGTTATGCAACACTTGCAAGCCCTCTTCTGTCGCTATTGGCAAAATGGTGAACAGATCGATATCGGTATGTTGAGCTGCCCAAATGGTTGCAGGGTCATCGGTTGGCGGGTAGTGCAATAACCTTAGAAGGCACTCTCCTGTAGCGGTTTTTTCAGTAAAAAAGTCTTCCGATTCTACAAGGATTTCAGCGAACACTTTTTGTAAAATCTCGCTATGAGCATCGAGAGAGCGAATTAATTTTTCCGTAGGAGTTTGAAGATCTGTCCACGTTGGCCAAATGTTATTTTTTCTGCCAATATGCACAAATTCTTTGAAGTCTTTTTTAGAGGCGCCCTGAGCGATTTCGCTGGGAACATATCCTCTCTGTCCATTGACGGAGGGATTAAAAATCTGCTCTTTTAGATCCAACTGAGCGTTAAAGAAATCTTGTGTAGCGTTGTAAGCCTCTTCAAGGGACTCCTCATCAATACCTGTGTTGACTACTCCAAAAAAGCCCACTTCATGCATCGCTGTAGTGATATTTGAAATAAAGGTGTCGCGCGTTGAGGGATCTGCATAGTCTTTCAAATCAACGACGGGGATTGTTGCGTCAAAGGCTTCGACAGAAACCATCGGCGCACAAAAAAAACAACACAGCACCGTAATGGTACGTGTAATCGAAAATGTGTGCATGGAATTACCTCCTGATGTTTGAAATCATCTTTCTTACATCAGGAGGAGAATATTTGTATACCGAAAGGTTAAATTTCTTCGATAGAGGTATTGGAAGAGGATTCTTGAGGTTCTTTCTTCCCTTTCTCTTTGTCTTCCTCTTTACCTTCTTCTTTTCCTTTTTCCGACTTCGGTTTCTTTTTCCGCTCTACAACTTCACGATGACGCGGTTTTCTCTCTTGCTCGACGAAGTTCAGATGGTCGCCTTCAACGGTGACGAGGTATTTAAACGCATCGTCAGGGTTGAGCAACACTTTCTCTGCCAACGGATCTTCCAGGTACTGCTCAATGATGCGACGGAGTGGTCGCGCTCCCATTTCAGGCTGGAATCCTTTGTCGACGAGGAAGTTTTTGGCTGTTTCGTCGAGAGAGACATTCAACTCTCTTCGAGATAACCTTGCCATCAGCTTCTTCAGTTCGATCTCGATCACTTGAAGCAGACCCTCTCTTTGGAGCGGGTGGAAGATAACGATATCATTTAAGCGGTTAAGAAATTCAGGTTTGAAATGCTTCTTAACAGCTGCAGAGATTTTCTCTTTGATGTGCTCGTAATCCAAAGACCCTGCCTGTGCACCAAAGCCCACTTCAGAGCTTTTCTTAATAAGATCGGCACCCAAGTTAGAGGTCATGATGACGATGGTGTTTCGGAAGTCAATTTTTCTTCCAAAAGAATCGGTCAAACGCCCCTCTTCCAAAATCTGCAACAACAAGTCCATCACATCGGGGTGTGCTTTTTCAATCTCGTCAAAAAGGACGACAGAGTATGGCCGTTGCCGCACTTGCTCGGTCAACTGTCCACCCTCTTCGTGTCCTACGTATCCTGGAGGAGACCCCGTCATCCTGCTGACAGCGAACTTCTCCATATATTCGGACATATCGACTTGGATAAGGGCGTCTTCGCCTCCAAAAAGGTGTGTCGCCAAAAGTCTCGCAAGGAGCGTTTTTCCGACCCCTGTAGGTCCTAAAAACAGGAAGGCACCGATTGGACGGTTAGGATCTTTGATATCGGCACGGCTGCGGCGCACTGCGCGGCAGACGGACTTAAGGGCATCATCTTGCCCAACGATACTTTGCTTTAAAATCTCTTCCATTTTGAGGACTTTTTCCGTCTCCCCTTGCGTGAGGCGGTTAAGAGGGATACCCGTTTGTTTTGCGATGATAGCGGCAATGTCTTCATCTTCCACAACGACTTCGTGTTCCTCTTTATTGATTTCCCACTGCGCGCGAATCTGCTGATACTGTTCTCGAAGGTTTTTCTCTTTATCGCGCAGCTTAGCAGCTTTTTCATACTCCTGCTTCGAAATCGCCTCCTCTTTAGCGACGCGAGACTCTTCGATCTCTTGCTCGAATTTGGTGATGTCTTGCGGCTGATTCATCATCTCGATCCGCATTTTCGCTCCGGCTTCATCCAAAAGGTCGATCGCCTTATCAGGAAGGAAGCGTCCATGGATGTAACGGTCGGAGAACGTCGCAGCAGCCTGCAAAGCTCCGGGAGTATAGATACACTTGTGGTGCTCTTCGTACTTAGCTTTGAGTCCCGACAAAATCTCGATGGTATCATCGACAGAGGGAGGAGCTACCATAATCTTTTGGAAGCGGCGTTCTAACGCAGCGTCTTTTTCGATATGCTTGCGGTATTCGTCGACAGTGGTTGCACCGATACATTGAATTTCACCGCGAGATAGAGCAGGTTTTAGAATGTTGGAAGCGTCAATAGCTCCCTCGGCGGCACCAGCACCGACAATGGTGTGGAGTTCGTCAATGAACAACAGAACGTTACCGTTCTTTTTGATTTCGTCCATCACGGCTTTGATACGCTCTTCAAATTGACCGCGATACTTTGTTCCGGCAATCATGAGGGCCAAATCAAGACCGATCAATCGTTTTTTTCTTAAATTATCGGGAACTTCCCCTTTGACGATAGCTTGTGCAAGACCTTCGACAATAGCGGTTTTCCCTACCCCGGCTTCCCCTACTAATACAGGGTTGTTTTTTCTGCGGCGGCATAAAATCAGGATCAACCGTTCCACTTCCTCTTTTCTTCCGATCACGGGGTCGATTTTCCCTTCACGGCACATTTCGGTGAGGTCGTGTCCATAAGCCTTCAGAGCCGGCATTTTGTCGTTAGAGGCGGAAGCGGCGGAAGATCCCTTGTCAAAAGGTTTTGGAGCGCCTCCGGCACTTGGCGGAGGATTTTGAGGGGGAGGAGGATTAGAACTTCCGATAGGAGGCAACTGTAAATTAAACGTCTCAAGTTCTTTGAGAACCTCTTTACGCACCTCTTTCAAGTTGATATTCAAATTCTCCAGTACCTGCGCAGCTACCCCTTCTGTCTGTTTAAGCAGCCCTAACAGCAAATGCTCGGTTCCTACGTAGTTGTGGTTAAGGTTAGCAGCTTCTTCATTAGCGAATTCGAACACTTTTTTCACTTTTCCCGTAAGTGCCGGGTCAGCATAAACTTGAATTTCAGGACCATAACCCACGAGCTTTTCGACTTCCGCACGAACGGTATCGAAGTCGATATTCATGTTGCGAAGAACATTAACAGCAACACCCTGTCCCAGCTTTAAAAGCCCAAGTAGGACGTGCTCTGTACCGAGATAATTATGATTTAGACGTTGAGCCTCTTTCTTAGCAAGTTTGATCACCTGCTTTGCGCGATTCGTAAATTTGTCAAACATATTTAGGCTCTCTTTTTTTCAGATTTTAATCACTTTCGATACATATCTATATGTTATGTCTGTCGGCATTTTTTTGTATACTCGGCTTTGTACATTTTTTGAACTCATATTTGAGAGAGAGGCAAACTGCAGCGTAATAAATTTCGCAGGAAGGGGTGTTTTTACCCCTTCCGAGAAATTTATTACGCTGTAGGAAGCTTCTCTCCAAAGATGGGTTCAAAAAATGTACAAAGCCGAGTAGACTCAAACACTAGAAAAATGAAGATGTAGGAACTCTGAGAAATAACGCTCACATTATATTGATACACAATCATTTACAGCAACACCACTAAAGAGTGTTCCTGCAAACTCCACTCCCGGCCACCTATGTGTTGCTTCGGCTAAAAAAGTTTTTTTTCTTTTTTCAAATCCCACTTCATATTGCGGAATCGCATTTTCTGCCAAAGAAAGATGCATCACATCCGGTTGAGTCTGAATTCCCATGTGGCGATGAAGCACATCGCGTGAAATCTCTTTAAAGTCCCAATTTTGCCATCCACCAGGCGCTGTCGTCCCTCCGATCATGACAGTCAGGCTTGTTGCACCATTCAACTGTTGTGAGGGAAACACTTTAGAATCCCACACAACTCCTAGGGCTTTTTCGTTCTCTCGCTGAGGAATAAGATACCCAAATCCATTAAGAGGGCAATCGAGATGACGGAATCCTAGATTCACGACTGCGACCGAAGCTAAAGGCGGAGCTTTAAATCCCCATAAAGCTTCGACTGCTGCAGGGGGAAGGGTAGAAATAATCCGTTCTCCACAGTACGTTTCACCATTTGCGAGATGAACTTTCCAACCTTTGCCCTCTTTTTCCACTTTGACGACACGGCTATCGGTACGAAATTTTTCGGGACCTACTTTATTAACGATGGTATCGACTAGCGAGCCTAATCCTCTCTTAAGAGTAAACAGAGGAAAAGGGGCTTTCGGAGACTTATCCTTAAAGCCTTTGATAATTAAACCCTTAAGCAAAGACCCGTACTCACGTTGAGCTTGAAAGAGTGAAGAAAAGCAGCTTTCCATAGATAATTGTTCCGGATCTCCAGCGTAAATCCCTGAAACAAGGGGAGTTAAAAACTTCTCCAAAAGGTCGCCCCCCAATTTTTTTCGTGCAAAATCGGCAATCGAACAGTCATCTATTATTTTTTCCGATGAAAGATCTCGCCATAGAGCCTTTGCTAAAGGAGAGAGGAATGGAGAAGTAAACCATTCCAACAGTCCGGATGGAAGT
This sequence comes from uncultured Chlamydiaceae bacterium, assembly GCA_945957185.1. GTDB lineage: Bacteria > Chlamydiota > Chlamydiia > Chlamydiales > Parachlamydiaceae > CAMFKA01. The sequence continues at coordinate 5,887 of CAMFKA010000015.1, forward strand.
TTGACAAGAGACTGTTGATGAAGGAGATAGCGTATTTGCGCGCTGGGGTGTGCAGGGAGAATTTCATTTTCGAGTCCTAATTCGTGAATCAATTTTAGTGTCTCCATCCCACGGCCGTAGGTACGGCAGCTTCGTGGACCGAGTTCGAATTGAAATCCTTCTTTATTAATCGTGTGGACCCATCCTCCTAGCCTTGAAGACGATTCCAAAAGGACAAGATCGTGATCGCGCCATCTCCAAGCTGCGGCTAAACCGGCGATCCCGCCGCCGAGAATAATCACAGGTTGCTTATGACTCATGTGCAGCAATTCCCGCTTGAATTTTTTACCACTGAGCCACTGAGCTCACTGAGGGTAAATGAGAGAATGAGTTTTTTATAGAATCGAACAAAATGTCTCATTTTCTCACTTTTCCTCTGTGAGCTCTGTGGCTCAGTGGTAATAACTTGTTAAAAGTTAGCAATTAACTTCTAGCCGGAGTGGTTGCTTCATGAATCGTTTCTACCAACGCTTGTACGGATTCAAGGGGAGTTTCGGGAGTAATCCCATGTCCCAAATTAAAAATATAAGCAGGATCTCCTCTCATATCGTCTAACAAGCGACGGACATGCTGACGAACTACTTTGGGTGAGCAATGAAGAACTTCAGGATCCAAATTCCCTTGCAAAACGATCTCATTTCCAAGAGATTTACGGATCGAAGAGAGGTCTCCATTCCAATCGATGCTGAGGGCTGTGGGCTTCAGGGAAGCCAGATCGTGAGCAAGCAAAGAACTTCCTCGAGCAAACAGAATCACCGAAATCCCACGCGATTTCAATGTTTCAACGATACGATCGAGGTATTTCAATGAAAATTCTCGGAATTGCGGATAAGTAAGCATTTGCGCCCACGATTCAAACACTTGGACTGCACAAGTTCCCGCTTTTGACTGCTCTGTAAGGTAGTCGATAGTGTAGTTCGTCAGTAGTTCCAGCAATTGATGAAAACTGTCTGGATCTTCCATCATCCACTTTTTTGTTTTGCGAAGCTCGCGGCTTGCTCCCCCTTCAATCATGTAGCTGGCAACGGTGAAAGGGGCACCGGCAAATCCTAAAAGTGGCACATTTAACTGGCTTTTTAGCAGTCGGATAGCTTTAAAAACATAGTCGAGGCTTTCGGTAATCTCAATTTTTGGCAAACTGGCAATATCCGAAGCAGTATTAAGCGAGCGTTGGAAAACAGGGCCCTTTCCCTCTTCAAACGAAAGTCCCATCTGAAGGGCATCGGGGACGACAAGAATGTCCGAAAAGAGAATAGCGGCATCAAATCCATAACGACGCAAGGGTTGCTGCGTGATTTCAGCAACGATTTCCGGAGTGCGACACATCTCCATAAAGGAGTACTGCTCGCGGATTTTTCGGTATTCGGGAAGGTACCTTCCCGCTTGACGCATCAGCCAAACGGGGGGTCTGCCTTGATTGCATTTTTGGAGCGCTTTGATCAGCCTATCGCTCATTAAAGAATCCTTTCCAAAATAGCTTCGACAGTAAATCCAAACTCTTGCGCCAACATTTTTGCCGGTGCGGAGGCTCCGAAACGGTCCATCGAAATCGCAATGCCTTGACGACCGATATATTTATGCCATCCCAAATCAACTCCGGCCTCAATGCTGACTCTCTTACCTAGGTCTCCACCCACTACACTTTCGATGTATTCCGGAGATTGGGCTTCGAAAATTTCCCAGCACGGCATCGAAACAACGCGTACGTGTTTCCCTAATTTTTCCAACTCTTTTGCGACGTCAAGAGCGAGGTGAACCTCCGATCCTGTTGCAAAGAGCGTGTAGTCAGCTTTACCACTTTCCTTCTTCAAAATATAAGCTCCGCGACCCACTCCCTCAGCGTAAGGGCGATCCGCTTCAGCAAGGTCGGGAAGATTTTGTCGAGAGAGCAAAATCGCTGTAGGTCCGTGGTAATTCAAAGCAGCAATCCACGCTTGTTTCACTTCATGGCTATCGGCAGGACGGATCACTTGTAAAAATGGGATCGCGCGAAGGGCGGCATAGTGCTCGATAGGTTGATGAGTGGGGCCGTCTTCTCCAAGGAAAATAGAATCGTGAGTAAATTGATAAACCACTTGCACTCGCATCAGCGCACAGAGGCGAATAGCATTCCGCATGTAATCGGAGAATGTTAAAAACGTCCCTATAAATGGAGTAAACAGCTTCAATTCCGAAAGCCCTGTCGCCATCGTTGCCATACCGAATTCACGCACACCAAATTTGATGTTTTTTCCTTCGAAATGCCCTGGAGTAATAACAGGAAAATTCTTCAGCATCGTCAGATCGGAGCAAGATAGATCGGCAGAGCCTCCAATAAGCTGTGGAAGGAATTCAGCAAGATAATTAAGGATATCTTGAGAAGCCTTTCTTCCTGCTATAGGAGATTTAATATCAATAGCTCGAAGTCTTGCCTCTAAGTCGTTTGGCAGCTTACGATGAGCCATAGTCTCAAATTCAGTTAGTTTCTCCGGATTATCCCTTGCCCACGCGTCAAACGTTTCTTTCCACTCATTTTCGCGCTTTTGATCGACTGCTAGTCTTTCATTAAAATAATCGTAAACAGCTTGTGGGACGTAAAACGGCTCTTGAGGGATTCCCAAAGCTTGTTTTGTTGCTATCACCTCTTCCGGACCAAGCGGTGATCCATGAACCTTGAAAGTCCCGGCTTTATTTGGCGATCCTTTCCCAATCACTGTAGTGGCAATGACAAGACGTGGGCGGCTTTGATTTTTGCGAATACTTCCCAATACGCGATGAACGTCTTCCAAATTATTGCCGTCCATTTCAAAAACTTCCCACCCATAAGCTTCGTAGCGCAATTTTGTCGACTCCGACGAAGATTCAGAAAGGGGGCCGTCCAAAGTTACGTGGTTGGCATCGTAGATAACGATCAAATTATCGAGCTTCAAATGCCCTGCAAGAGAGGAAACTTCAGAAGATACCCCTTCCATCATGCAACCATCCCCGGCCAACACCCACACTTTGCTGTCTAAGATCGTATGTTTAGGTGTGTTGAAGCGCGCCTCTAGCATTTTCAATCCCAGCGCCTGCCCCACAGCATTACCAAAACCCTGTCCCAATGGCCCTGTCGTAGTTTCTACTCCGGGGGTATCCAAAGATTCCGGATGGCCCGGCGTTTTGGAATGGAGTTGCCTAAAATTTTTGATGTCTTCTAATGAAACGTCGTAACCGGAAAGATGCAAGCAAGAGTAGAGCCACATCGAGCCGTGTCCTGCTGACAAAATAAATCTGTCTCTATTTATCCAGTTGGGATTTTTAGGATTTTGTCTGAGTTCAACGCCATAGAGATACGCGCCGATTTCGGCACAGCCAAGCGGAAGTCCCGGGTGCCCTGAATCTGCCTTTTGGACGGCATCGATGGATAACCCTCGGATAGTGTTAGCGATTTTCCCTAAAATTTGTGTAAGTTGTGAGTCCATTTCGATACCTTTTGTTATTGACATGACCTTAGCTCCTCAGTGAGAATGTCTGCGATCTCAGATTAAACAACTGGATTTATACACAGTCGGAGCTTAAAAATGCAAATAAAGGAACCTAAATGACAATTTATCTCGATGCTTACAGGGATTTTTGCAACCCACTCTCCTTCTGCGATAAAATCATCCCGGGAACCTTCGGATGGAGAGCCTTAAAATTTGTCCATCGCGTCTGGTGGTTTCAAACCAGAAAGCAAAAGATCATTCAGGATGGCGATAAAATTGGATTAGCTCTTAGGGGATTTTTTGCTCAGGTCATCTCTTACAGCTCTGTGGCGAAGTCTGCAGCGCAATTTTTGATGATTATCGTAAAAATCGAAGAGATGTTCACGGCCTTCGATGAATCTCAAAAGCATTGGCGATGTATCAAAGGGACTTGGAGGGGGGATTTTCATGTAGGCCATCCCCCTGGAATACACATCAGAGTCGCGAAAACATCCAAAGCAATCTTTCACTATCTAACGGCAACATTCTGTTTAACCATGATGTTTATCGACGTCATCGATGCGATCATGTTCACAAAAAAAACTCAATGTGAAGCGGCATTATTAGTTAAGAGCAACTTGGCAAAGGTGATCCAATATTGCACTCAAAGCGAAAGCGATCTTCGAAACAAACTCTACACTAATCGTAAGCTTGTCGATATGATCTTGCAAAAAACCAATAAAAACAAATCTTCTAACGATTTCATCGATGACATCACAACAGGGTTAAGAGAGTACAAAAAGGTCTCCAACGTCATTGCCGATACATCTTCATTGGCATGGAGCGTGTTAGAAAAAATTACAAAGGTCACTTACTATATCCTAAAGACACTTGTTCAACCATCCACATCGGATAAATTCGGTGGAAAATCTCGCTTCTACCAATTCATTCAAGATAAAAACAGAAAGCGTTTGATTTAAAAACATCACCCAATATATACCTATCGATACACTTTACTCAATACAGGATAATCATGCTCTTAAGACTCCTATTACTACTCACGTTTATCCCTTCTTTCATTTTTTCTACTTATAACGATGGCACCAGAAACGGCAACCTCAGCCTCATCCACCTTGAATCTGCTTCCGGATCAGTTATCGACGGATGTGTCAACGCCATCACCGGAGAATACTTTCGCTCCACTTCCGACATCGCTGTGATGGGTGTCGAACCTCTTGTTTTAGAACGGTATCTCAGCGACAAACTCTATTTTTGCCATGCAGAACACTCCTGGCAAAATTTTGGATTTAATTTTGCCTCACAAATCAATCCACTAATGGACCTCTATGTCATTGACAGCAATGGAGGAAAGTTCACATTAGAATTTTCACACAAAAGTGGTCATGACCACAACTTCGCACTGCGCCATGACCACGTCAAATTTGGTGTGACAAACTACTCTAACGACCGTATCGGCAGGAAAAACCACCTTCGCTACATTAAAGCCACAACGGATAAGAAGAGAAAAAATGTCACGCTCAAATATGCCAATGGAGGTCGCAAGTACTACAAAAAGATTAAAATCGATGGAAACGACTCTCTATTGCTGGCAAGCGAAACTTTGCCAAACGGCTGCTTTCATGAATTTGGGTACACGGATCGCTATGGCCTGTCACAAGTAACTCTAAAAGGGAATAACGGCGATGTATTAGGGAGTTTGACTTTTAAATATCCCGGAAAGAAAGAGCTAAAAACAAACCCCTATTTCGATGTCCACGCAAGCAACGGTCAAAGCGTTAGATACCATCTTAGAAAAGACAAAAAAAACGTCCATTTCGACATCACACGCGTAGAGATGAATCACGCTCCCCACGAAGATATCACAGTCATCCACGATGAGTATGGCAAAAAGATGTTACGGGCGGCTCGCCCGGAAAACCGATTCAAGGAGGCTCACCTTTTCCACTATGGAGAGCAGTCAACACGCAACGGTAAAGTCAAAATCAAATACAATCGATCCAATCCGGGTAACGCAGAAAACTGGATCGGAAAAGTACGACGGTTAAAAGCCCCCGTCGGACACGATGCCACCCCGATTATCACACATGAATTCTGCTATTGGACCCCTCTCTTCCACGACATCGGCACCAATATCATCCATAGCGGAAAAGGATCTACAACTGTCTACGATGCCCATTCACACAAAACCTGCTACCATTGGAACGACTCATTTCAACTCGAAAAAATCGAAAAATTTAAAGGTACACGCGACCACTCCCTCTATTCCATAGAGCACTATCGCTACGATAATGCCGGTCAGCTGACTCTGCGCTACTTTGAAGTCGCCAACGAAGGGATCCTTTTCTGCAGACAGTACTTCTACAACGAACACGGCGACGTCATCGAAGATAAACTATGGGGAAACCTCACCGGAACATGCAGCAACAATTATGTGCACATGGGGCCGCATGGACCTGTTAATAATGGCATCGACACCTACTCCATCAAGTACCAATATAGCAATGATCGTTTTCATAATGTGATCCACGAAACCGATGGAGTCTATGAAACCTCGTACCAATACCTTTCCGGTACAGATAAACTAACTGTCAAATATACCGGACCTGTTGGAAAAATTGAAAACCGAGAGTTCTACGATTACAACGGACGAGGCGAACTTGTCGCATTGACATGCGACGATGGCAGTAGCACAGACCGTCATAATCTGGAAAATGTCTCTTTAAGAAGCATAGAAAGACGACAATACGACAACAACCTCCCTGTTGTCGTAGAAAAATTTTTCTACGATTTTGACAACGAAATCGAGAAACTCGATAGCAGAAAATGCTTCGTCAACAGCCGCACAGGAAAGCCACTGCAAGAATCAATTTTCGATAGCGATGGCACCCTTCGGTACACACTACACCACAGCTACGATGCTCACGACAATTTGATTTCGACAGTGGATCCCACAGGCGTTGTCACAACGTTCACATACGACCAAAACGATAATCTCATCTCTCAAACTCGTGAAGGCATCACAAAACACTGCACCTACGACTTTGTCAATCGTCTCATCAAAGAAGAAATTGTCACCGATGGGCAAAGCAAAGTGCAATCGTATCGCTACAATTATCTCAGCGAAAAAGTTGCCTCAGTAGACACGTGGGGCAATGAAACTCGCATAGAGTACGACGATTTCAGTCGACCTGTAGTGGAGATTTCACCCACATACCTTACAGATCGAAATGAACCATTTACCCCTGTCATGCGCAAATCATACGATGCCTTGGGGAATGTGGTCACATCCACATCGCCTTCCAATTACACAGTGTACTCAAAATACAACATCCGGGGACAACTGCTTGAGTCCCGCGACGAGGAAGGAATCTTACTTAAATGCGAATACTCAACAAATGGCCGTCTGGTCAAGCAAACAGAACGTAACGGAGTACAAACCGCATATTCTTACGATTACGCCGGAAGAGAATTAACAAGAACAACTTACGATGCAAAGGGCTTTTACGCAAAAAGCATCCGTACCGAGTATCAAGGAGCTCTCAAAGTTGAAGAAGAAGATGAAGCAGGTGTAAGCATCTTTTATTCCTACAATTTTCGCGGACAATGCATCTCTCAAGAACGTTTGGGATTAACGATATTTTACGATTACGATTCTTGCGGGAGAGTAATCGCAGAACGGAAATGCGATAGCTTCAAAACGTGCTGTTATGACAATCTCGACCGAATCATCGAACAATCGGACGACGGCATCATCACCAATAGAAGTTACGATGCTCACGGACGAATCGTCGTGGAGCAGATCGGCGATTCCATTACAACAACTCGGTACAATGGATTTGGAGAACCCATCTCCATCACTGACGGAGAAGGCAGAGCCACCCACATTGAGTACCAAGACAACTATTTGAATGCGTTAGGGCAGCCGGTAAGGGTATTAAAGACCACCTACTGCAATGGAACTGTGGCAGAGATCGAACACAACGCACATGGGCAACCCTATCACGATCTCTGGCGTTCTAACAGTGGTCAAATCCTTAAAGATGATTACTATTACTACCATACGTCAGGGCAACTATCTTTGACGGTTTCAACAGTGATTGCAAAAAATGAAACGCTGGCAGAACGCACTGTCCGCATGATGTATGACACTCAAGGACGTTTGATAGAACTTCGTGATGGAGACGGAACACCCGAACAAAAGACCACAACCTACTTCTACAATAGCTTAGGGCAAAAAACAGCCGAGAAGCAACCCAATGGCAATGAGCTTCATATGACCTATGACTCATTAGGAAGAATGGATTCGATAAGTTCTAACGACCGCACGATCGACTACCGCTATCACTACGACAATCGAGATAACATTCTCAGAGTGGACGATCGTGTACAAAATACAATTTGCGAACGATCTTACGATTTATCTAATCGATTGCTGGAAGAGAAGCTTGCGAACGGATTGACGGTACACTACGACTACGATGTTGCTGGACGCCTCACTACCCTTACCCTTCCTGATAGCACCACTGCTCGCTATACGTACACCGGAAAATTTATTCACACTGTTTCAGATGGCGATTTCACACACACCTATGAGCAAAGAAACTCATCAGGACGAGCTATTTGCGAAACCACCATCTACGGCAATGAAAAACTCACTTCCTATTCTCCAATAGGGCAGAAGTTGTCCATTCAAAACGCTGATTTTAAAGATGCGATTATTGATAGAGACGTTTCCGGAAATCCCCTGTTGCGAATGCTTCAGAATATGGAGCGTCACTACCGATGGGATGACCTGCATCAAATCCAGAAAGAAAATGAGCACGACTACACACACGATTCACAATATAACCGAAGAGCGAAAGATGGAAATAACTACTCTATTAATGCCCTGAACCAAGTCACTCATGACGGCAACAATCCCTATATCCACGACAAAAACGGAAATATTATTGAAGCTCGAGGTTATCGTTTCGAATATGACGCCCTCAATCGTTTAACGACAGTTCATACCCCTACTGATCTTGTTCACTACACCTACGATTTCCAAAATAGACGGATGAGCTCATCGTCAGAGGGAGGAACGCTTTTTATTTATGCCGGAATGAACGAAGTCGGCAGCCTTTCGTCAACGAAGCGATGCGTAAGACTCCTCGGCGAAGGTGACGGTGCAGAAAGAAGCGCAGGAGTTCTTTTTAAGATCAATGACGACACCTACGAACCCGTCTACGACATCGTAGGCAATGTCGTAGCATTACGAAATGAAACCGGTACCGTCGAAACATACGATTACGATCTCTTCGGGATTTCCGATAACAAGACGCCTCTATCCCCTTGGGGTTTTTCTAGCAAGAGACTTGATTTAGAAACCGGATTCCTCTTTTTTGGACATCGCTACTACGACCCTTCGTTAGGGAGATGGATCACCGCAGACCCCAAAGGGTATGCTGCCGGTCCCAATCTATACGCGTATATCAAAAACAATCCGGCAAAATATTTGGATGAATACGGATTAAAGGCTGAAAGAGAGTCGCGATATGCGGGGATAAAGAAATCGATCTCTATTGGGAAGTGCCGCGATCGCCTGGTAAACTTGACAAACATGTTCAGGGACACCGCGAAACCATCTGATACAAAAGGGTTTACAAACGCGGCCGAATCCGATACAGTAGTTATCGAAACTGATCCCGATGGTGAAGTTCTCTATTCCTTAGGACTCGATAAGGAACCTGCGAATTACTTTATCAGCTTCGGAAATGGAATATGCAACACCTTAAAAGATGCAGGAAAGAGCGCAGGAATGATATCGAAACATTTCGGTGGGTACAATGTGTACATCCTACACGCACCAACAGATAACCTTTTTACAGATGTCATGCATGCAGGATTAGAAATGATGGGAATCTACGACAAACACTGCAAAAACATAGAGAGGCAGGTACGGGCTTTGCACAAAAAGTTTCCCGATAAAGAGCATTTAGGCTTTATGCATAGCAGAGGAGCTCTCACATTCCATCGTGCACTGGAGCGGCTTTCTCTTGATTTTCAAAGAAAAACGCATGTGAGGACATTTGGTGGGGCGCATTTCATTCCTCTAGGCAATTTTGCTAGCGTCGCAAATTATGCCTCTACATATGACATTGTCCCCCACATCAGCAATCCTATATCTTCCATAACGCGGTTTTTTCAGGACCAACCCCACATTAATTTTGTTGAGGGTCAAGGGATAATCGGTCTCGACCATGCCTTCAGCAGCCCCACATATCAAGAGATTGCAAAAATGGAAAGTTATAAATTCAAAATGCAATACGGAGAGTAAATGGAAATTATATCACGCTTTATTATGATGTTATCGTTCATAGGATTTCTTCCGTTTTTACAATCTATTCCCGAAGAAAAAAGGGCTCTAAACAATATTCAAAATGAATTTATTAAAAATGCCTCCAAAATGGGGTATACAAGTTTAGGAACCGGCATTCAAGGTCCGGTAAAATATGAAAAATTGATGTTTCATTTTATAACTGATGACACATACTCAGTAGAACGTGGGCGGTCTGACATCATTCACATGACAGAAAAATTATTAAAAGATCTCAACGCAAATGAAAAAGTTCAGTCTCTTTTTAGCGAATCCCCAATACCCCGTTCTTCCATTACAATTTTTCTTATGTTCAATAATCCTAATAGAATAGATCCCGATCATCTTTATCATGCTCTCTTTTGGCGACATCACGACGATAATGTTCATTATGAAATCATCGATCCCATCACATTGGAATCGCACAAATTTACCGAACCCTATCCAGAAGCCTACGAAAAGGTATATGGCCACACAAAGCAATGAAGAGCTTTGAGTGAAGAGAGAACGTAGCTTATTTTTTGCCGCTGAGCCCTCCGGGCGGCCCCTTATGTAGCCTACGGTGACGAGCTCGCGAGGAACCGTAGGAAATGAATTATATAAATTAGAGCCCGCAGGGCGACTGAAAATCGGATCAGTCGCCCTGCGGGCTCTAATTTATTGTTGTTAACACCTACGGTTCCTCGCGAGCTCGTCACCGTAGGCTACATAAGGGGTCGCCCTAGGGGCTCAGCAACCCAACATATCAACAGATTATAAGAACTGAATGTTTTGACTTTATTTCACAATACGGAGAGTAAATGAAAATTATATCACACTTTATCTTGATGTCGTTTTTAGGATTTCTTCCGTTTATACAATCCATTCCCGAAGAAAAAAAAGCGCTAAACAACATCCGAAATGAATTTGTTAAAAACGCCTCTAAAATGGGTTATAACTGTTTAGGAACCGGTGCTCAAGCACCAGTAAAATATGAAAAACTAAAGTTTTACTTTATTACTGATGACACATACTC
>CAMFKA010000016.1 GCA_945957185.1 uncultured Chlamydiaceae bacterium
AAATGTGCTAAGGCCTGAAGGGCCGGAATGTTACAGCCCAGGTCGGAGCGCAGCGTAGGCCTGGGTTAGAATCAAAATAACAACGGAGGCCTGAAAGGTCGACATAAATTAATCCCACAAATATTTTTCATCGTAAGTAATTTGAGCTCTTTTCAACATTGCGATCAGTTCGTCTTTGAATGAAACAGTCTTGTGATGTTCCTTTTGGTTTTCGAGATAATGTTTCGCGTTTTCTAAGTTTAATCTTGAAACCGAAAATGCTCCAAAACCGCCCTGCCATGCAAAATCGTGATAGTTTGGTCCATTTGATTTTATCCATTTTGATGAGCTTGATTTCATTTCGGAGATGAGATCGCTGATTGAAATGGTTCTTCCTAGTTGTAGTAGAATATGGATGTGGTCTTCAACGCCGTTGATTTTGATGACTGGACAGTTAAGGTTTTTGCAAACTCCGGAAATGTATCGATACAATTCTTCTTCGATAGCAGGTTTAATTAAAGGGAGACGTCCTTTGGTACTGAAAACGATGTGTAAAATAATGTCTGCTAGAGATTGTGCCATTGTAACTCCAATTTATGTCGACCTTTCAGGCCTCTGGTTTTATTTATGTGTATTACCCAGGCCTGCGCTGCGCTCCGACCTGGGCTGTAACATGTCGACCCTTCGGGCCTTAATTTCCAATTAGCAGTGATGTGAGATGCAAAACTTTGCAGATCTTAAATGTGCTAAGGCCTGAAGGGCCGGAATGTTACAGCCCAGGTCGGAGCGCAGCGCAGGCCTGGGTTAGAATCAAAATAACAGCGGAGGCCTGAAAGGTCGACATAAGTGCTTAAGTTAACGCCATTGCCTTTGAGCCTATGTAATTGCGGCTTCGAGTTGAAAAGATAAAATTATTTGGAGGGTTTTAGGGGGCGAAGCCCCCTAATCTCCGGAAACAGGATTCGAACCTGTGACCAATGGATTAACAGTCCACTGCTCTACCGCTGAGCTATTCCGGAACGAAGCTAGAATATACTTGGTGCGATGATTTTTTATCAAATACTTTCGATAAAAAATGGTAATTTTTTCAGAGGGGCGTTCACACCCCTCTGAAAACGGCTTAATAGTCCATGCCTCCGGCCATTGCCGCTGATGCTTTGTCGTCTTTTTCTTCGACAATTGTAGCTTCAGTTGTCAATAATAGCCCCGCAATGGAAGCGGCGTATTCAAGAGCGGAACGCACCACTTTAGTTGGGTCAAGAATTCCCGACTGAATCATGTCTACAAACTCGCCTGTAAGGGCGTTGTATCCGAAGGTGTCTTTCCCTTCTTCTACAGTTCGGAGAATGATGGCGCCTTCTTGCCCGGCGTTTTCGGCAATTTGTCTCAAAGGCGAGCTCAGAACGCGCGCCATGATCATAATACCGGTTTTTTCGTCTCCGGCTGCCGTTTCAGCGAGTTTCTTTACGACTGGGATTGCTCGAACAAGCGCTACGCCGCCGCCGGGGAGGATTCCTTCTTCCACTGCTGCTAGGGTTGCGTGTTGAGCATCGTCGACGCGGTCTTTACGCTCTTTTACTTCCACTTCTGTGGCTCCGCCTACGTTGATTTTTGCGACTCCGCCGGCAAGTTTTGCTAGGCGTTCTTGCAGTTTTTCGCGGTCGTAATCAGATTCTGTCTCTTCGATTTGACGACGCAGCATTTCGACGCGTTCTTTAATTTTGGATTTGTCTCCCGCTCCTTCGACGATGGTGGTGTCTTCTTTACCAACAAAGACGGTTTTGGCTTTTCCTAACATCTTCAGGTCGGTGTTTTCGAGTTTGTGCCCAAGCTCTTCGCTAACTACTTGTGCGCCGGTGAGGACTGCGATGTCTTCTAAAATTGCTTTGCGGCGGTCGCCAAAACCTGGGGCCTTAACTGCGCAGACTTTTAATCCGGCGCGTAGTCTGTTGACGACGAGAGTGGCGAGAGCTTCTCCTTCTACATCTTCGGCGATGATTAATAGCGGACGTCCTGTCTCTGCTACTGCTTGCAAAATAGGGAGCAGTTCCTTGATGCTGCTGATTTTTTTCTCGTGAATGAGAATAAAAGCATCTTCCAGGTGGCACTCTTGAGACTTCGCATTTGTCATGAAGTAGGCGGAGAGGTATCCTCTGTCAAAATTCATACCTTCTACTACGTCTAAAGTCGTTTCAAAACCTTTTGCTTCTTCAACGGTAATGGTGCCGTCTTTACCGACTTTTTCGATAGCGCTGGCGATGATGGCTCCGATCTCTTTGTCGTTGTTAGCGGAAATGGTGGCAACTTGTTCGATCTCTTGCTTGTTGTTGATCTTTTTGCTGCGATTGGTGAGGTCGTTGATGATGGCTTTAACGGCCATGTCGATCCCTTTTTTAAGTGACATAGGGTTTGCACCTGCAGCGACGTTGCGGAGTCCTTCTTCGTAAATTGCTGCAGCCAAAATAGTAGCTGTAGTGGTGCCGTCGCCGGCTTTGTCGGCGGTTTTGCTGGCGACTTCTTTCACCATTTGTGCGCCCATGTTTTCGTGCTTATCTTCGAGTTCGATCTCTTTAGCTACGGAAACACCGTCCTTTGTGATGTGGGGAGCGCCGTACGATTTGTCTATGATGACATTGCGTCCTTTTGGTCCAAGTGTGACTTTGACTGCATCGGCGAGTGTGGTCACTCCTTTAAGAATCTTTTGTCGAGCTTTTTCTCGGAATTGAATATTTTTTGCCATGGCGTTGCTCCTTAAATTTATTTTTCAATGATGGCGATAAGTTCGTCGGCGTTAACGATGACGTATTCATCGTCTTCGATTTTAACTTCTTGGCCGGAATATTTTTCCATGAGGACGGTGTCGCCAATTTTTACTGCGACGGGGGTGAGATTTCCAGATTTGTCTCTTTTGCCTGGTCCGACCGCGATGACGTTGGCCTGCTCTTGTTTTTTCTTAGCGTTTTCGGGGAGGAGAATGCCTCCTTTCAATTTTTCTTCTGATTCTAGGCGTCTGACGATGACTCGGTTGCCGAGGGGGCGCAGACGAGATGATGTAGTATTTGTCATGATAGATGACCTCCATAGTTAGATTGCATCATGTTAAACAGGGGTGGGATTAATCGCAAGAAATTTAGCAATTGCGGTGCGCAATTGCTAAATTATCGAACATTCAGATTTACTTCGTCAGCTCGCGCAGCATTTTTGTCAGTTCACGGAATCTTCCGATGGCCGCTTTTACCGGAGCTTCCGTTGTCATGTCAACGCCCGCATCCTTTAGGGTTTGGATGGGGTATTTGCTGCAGCCGCTCTTAAGAAAGTTTAAATACGCTTCACGCTCTTTATCGCCTCCTTTTAGGACGCGCTCTGAAAGCGCCAAAGCAGCGCTGATGCCTGTAGCATATTGGTAGACGTAGAAATTGTAATAGAAGTGGGGGATACGCGCCCATTCGATGGCGATTTCTTCGTCAGTGAACACTTTTGGGCCAAAATATTTTTTATTCAATTCCAGGTACACTTCTTTGAGAGAGGCGGGAGTGATCGGTTGGTCGTTTTCGGCCATTTCGTGGAGTTTGAGTTCAAATTCGGCAAACATGGTTTGGCGAAAGAGGGTGCCACGAAGGTCTTCGATTTTTTGGTTCACGAGAAAGATTTTCTCTTCTTTCGTTTTGGCGTGCTTTAGCAGGTGCTGCAAAAGCAGTTCTTCGTTAAAAGTGGAGGCGACTTCTGCAAGGAAAATGGGGTAGCTGCCGTAGATGTAGGGTTGATTTTTTTTGGTGTAGTAGCTGTGCATGCTGTGACCGGCTTCGTGAGTCAATGTAAAAACATCGCGTAGGATGTTTTTGTAGTTCATCAACATGTAGGGGTGGCTATCGTAGCAACCGCTGGAGTAGGCTCCGGACCTTTTGTTTTCGTTTTCAAATTTGTCGACCCATCCTTCTTTTTTGAATCCTTTTTCCAAAATGGTTTGGTATTCTTTTCCAAGAGGTGCTAAGGAAGCGATGATTGTATCGACGGCTTGATCGTATGTCATTTGGATATCGACGTCTTTGGTTAGGGGGACGTACATGTCGTAGAGGTGGAGAGTGCCTTCTCCAAGTAGCTCCTCTCTCAAGGCGTAGTAGTCGTGCAAGGCGCCGATTTCATCGTTGACAGCTTTGACGAGGGAGTGGTAGACGGAGGTGTCGATATTTTTTGGGTATAGCGCGGCCTCGAGCGAGCTTTTGAAATGACGTGCGCGGGCGTTGAAGACGTGGGATTCGGTGTTACCTTTAAGAAGCTCGCAAAGAGTGTTTTGGAAATTGTCGTATTTTGTGTGGTACTGATAGAAGGCATTTTTTCGAAGAAAGCGGTCCTGATCGCGGATGTAGAGGCTGTAGGAGCCGTGAGTTAACGGGCGAAAGTTCCCTTGGGAGTCGGCGACTTTATCGAATTTAAAATCGGCGTCGTTGATGGCGCTGAAGGCACGGATGCACGCTTCTAATGATTTCCCGGACAAGGCTAAAAGGTGCTCTTGATCTGGTTTTAGGGTGTGTTTTTTTACCCGAAGAACTTTTTCGATATGAAAGCGGTAGTCGGCGAGTTCCGGTGCGCTGACGAGTTCATCGGATTTGGGTAGGGCGAGGAGTTCTGGATCGAACCACGAGGTTTCGATGGTGAATTGGTGAAACAGTGCCGAAGAGAGGTTGTTTGCTTGTTTGTGTTGGTCGTTTGTAATGTCTTCATCGTGTTTAAGGTGAGCGTATGTGCACAGTTTTGATAGTTCCCTATCGACCCGAAGAATTTCTGTGAGGGCTTCTTTGATCACTTTTGGGCCTTCGTGCAGACGTCCTTTATACGATTCGATTTTCGGCCAAAAAGGGGCTTTGGAGCTTTCCTTGACGGAGTTTAGGTGCTTTTCCCAAGAACCGATCGTTGGGTATAAAGCTTCTGTATTCCATTTGTCTTCCGTTTTGACGGTTTCTCTTTTTGTGGTCATGTGGGTCTGGCTCCTGTTAGAAAAAGAAAGCGAAACATATCAAAAACCTTGTGAGTAATCAATTTTTTTTCTATGCATAAAGCAAATACAGGAAATTTTATGGCGCAAAAAAGTTATCAACCTCCGCAAAAGAAATTTACGAACAAATCGAAAGGGGTTTTTGTTATTTTAAACGATAGGGGCTTGCACACGCGCCCTTCGACAGAAATTGTAAAATGTGCGGCAGGTTTTAAATCTAAAATTATGCTTCGCTATCAAAATAGCATGGCGAATGCGAAGTCACTTCTTGGTGTGTTGATGCTGGCTGCTGTGCGTGGTGCGAAAGTAAAAGTGGAAGCAGAGGGGGATGATGCGCCTCAAGCTGTTGAAGCGCTCTTAGCTTTGGCTGCAGAGCAGTTCTACGTCAAATATTAATCTTCTACAGGGACTGTTTTGTCGAGTAATTCTTTCGTGCAGTAAACGGGGGCATTGCTCATGATAGCGAGGGTAATGCAGTCGCTGGGTCTTGCATCGATTTCCACGATGTGGCGTAAATCGCCGATGGTTTGTTCAAGAAAGAGCCTTGCAAAATAGGTTGTGTCTTCTAAATCGGTAATCACGACTTGTTTGATTCGCACTTTTAATCCGGTGAAAATTTTTTCAAGCAAGTCATGGGTCTGAGGTCGCGGTGCTTCCACTCCGGTGAGGTACATTTGAAGGGTTTTTCCTACTGTCGGTTCCGTATAAATCGCGAATTTTTTATCTCTAGCACTCATGACGATGACGGTGTAGGTGCGTGTTTGCATGATTTTATCGAATGTCAATTGAATGAGTTCGCTGAGAAGCATGTTATAATTCCTTCGGTGCTAATTGATCACTTGAACGGTTCCGTCATCAAAGCCGACAATAATTCTACCGGCAATGTTGAGGAATAAGCCTGTTTCTACTACTCCCGGAATAGCAATAAGGTCTTTTTCCAACGCTTCCGGTGCGGTCAACACTCCATCAAAGAAAATATCGTAGATGTAGTTGTTGTTATCTGTGAGGGTGTAGGAACCGTCGGTTTTTGTGCGAACGACTCCTTTGTGCCCCAGAGCTTCAATATGATGAATTGTGGCTTTATAGGCAAATGGAAGTATTTCAACAGGAAGAGGACATCCTCCTAATGCAGGTACAAGCTTGGTATCGTCGATGATGACGACCATTTCTTTTGACATAGTTGCCAAAATTTTTTCCCGCAATAGCGCTCCACCGCCCCCTTTGATCATGCGTTTTTGGGGATCGACAGCGTCTGCGCCGTCAACGGTGATGTCTAGCCAGGTGAGGCGATTAGGGTCGACGAGGGGGATGCCTCCGTTGAGCGCTAGTTGATGACTTGTTGGAGAGGAAGCGACAGCTTCGATTTTAAGTCCATCTCGGCATCGCTGTGAAAGGGCTGCAATAAAGTAGGCGGAGGTGCTGCCGGTTCCAAGACCTACAAGCATTCCGTCGTGGATGAGCTTAGCAGCGGCTTCTCCGGCTGCGCGTTTTCCTGAGGTCAATTTTCCGGAGGAGTTGCCGACAACCATCGTTAGTTACCACCAAAGATGAATTTCTGAACTTTCAAAGTCTCTTCGCTTGGTTGTGCGATTTGTCCTTTGAAAGGATTGCTGCTGTATTGCTCGTCGAGGCGAGACATGACATTGCGCGACAACCCGCGAGTGCGATCTTCAAGACGAGCCATGTTTTTGCCCATTTTTTTTCTAAAATGTTCGATTTGGGCGCTTTCTTTAGCTGCTGGCTGTTTTTTGTTCACAGGATCCATAAAATCTCCCATTGTGCAGAATCATAGGTTTCTATGTTAATTCTATCATTTTTAAAGATTTCTTCCTATTTTCAGTCGAACAAGTTAGAATCAGAAGCATTTTATCTAGCGAATACAAGGTGAAGTAAATGAAAAATGTCGTAAGGAATCTGTTAGATCGCGGGTTTATTGACGCGATGACAAGCGAAGAATTGGAAGGAATGGCGGACAAATCGTTGAAAGTTTACTGCGGTTTCGACCCTACAGCTGATAGTCTCCATCTGGGAAATTTGGTAGCGATTATGGGATTGGCTTGGTTTCAGCGCGCGGGCCACACGCCGGTGGCAATTGTGGGTGGGGCAACGGGAATGATTGGAGATCCTTCCGGACGAAATTCTGAGCGTCAATTGCTATCGGAAGAGAGCATCCAAGAAAATCTGAGAGGAATCCAAAAAAATCTGGAACAAGTGTTAGCGTTCGACGTGCCGAATCCTCTTGTGATTTTGAACAATTATGACTGGTACAAAGGGGTTTCTTTCCTTTCGTTTTTGCGCGATGTGGGAAAATATTTCCGTGTCGGGGTGATGTTAGCTAAAGATAGCGTGAAATCGCGCCTAGAAAATGAAGAAGGGATGAGCTTTACCGAGTTCAGCTACCAAGTGTTACAAGGGTACGACTTTTTGCATCTATTTGACCATCAAGGGGTTACCGTTCAGATGGGCGGCAGCGACCAGTGGGGAAATATCACTGCGGGGATTGATTTGATCCGCAAGATGAGAGGGAAACCGGCATTTGGGATCACTTTCCCTTTGATTACAAGAAGTGATGGTCAAAAATTTGGAAAATCAGAAAGTGGAGCGATTTGGCTGTCAGCTGATAAGCTCTCGCCGTTTGAATTTTATCAATATCTTGTTCGCGTTACAGATGCTGATGTGATCAAATTGTTGAAGATGTTGACTTTTATGGAGCTGGACGAGATTGCTGCCATCGAGAAGTCTATGGCAACGCCCTCCTATGCGCCAAACACAGCGCAAAAGCGTTTGGCGGAAGAAGTTACGCGTATCGTTCACGGCGAGGAAGGTTTAAGCAAAGCTTTAAAGGTCACCGCTGTAGCCGCTCCGGGTTCTGAAACTGTTTTGGATGTCGAATCGTTGGAACTGATAGCGAAAGATATGCCTTCGCATGAGATCGCGAAGCAAGATCTTTTGGGGATGAAGTTGATCGACCTATTAGTGAGAACCGGCATGCAAAAAAGTAAGGGCGATGCGCGGAAGCTGATTAAAAACGGTGGCGTCTATTTAAATAACAACGCCGTTGCTGACGAGAATGCAGCAATTGACAGCGGTTGTTTGATTGAAGAAAAACTGCTGTTATTGGCGACAGGAAAGAAAAATAAAATTCTTGTCCGTGTGCGCTAGTGAAAAAATTCATTTTTGGGATTTCCGATCAAAAAATGTTGAACGGAAATTCCAAATTGCTATGATCTCGATTTGTAAAAAAACTCAAAGTCATGAGAGATAGCACAAAACACTTGCTTGAAAATGAGTATGATAAGAAAATGTCAACGTCAACAGCCCCTTAGATAAACGTGTTTAAGTGATGACTTTGATGTACTAAATCCTCTATAACTATACCTGAAAGGAGTTCGTCTGTATGGGTGATCAATCCAAAAGAAATACGATGACCAAGAAAAAGTTAATCAGTTCTATATCTTTAGAACGTAAATTGCATCCAACACAAGTGCGTCAAGTGATTCAATCATTCTTGGACAAGATGACTGAAAGCTTAGCGGACGGAGAGAGATTGGAATTTCGTGATTTCGGCGTATTTGAAGTGGTAACCAGAAAGCGTAAAATCGGACGTAATCCTAAAAAAGCTGACGAACCTATCGAAATTCCTGAAAGAAACGCTGTTAAATTTACTCCCGGTAAAAAAATGAGAAAAATTATCGAGGGTGATGTTAAGAGCAGAGTACTAGCGCTTACTGAGTAGATGTTATACGCTGGATTGAACTATAAAAAATCTAAGTCGGTACATCAGCAAGAACTAAAACACCTTGTCGACGCCATTAATGAGCAGAAGCCTGTGCAGGAGACTCTATTCTGCGAGCTTCTGCACCCTATCCTTCAGGCAATGCCTCCGGATCTTTTCGCCTGGCTGCAAACTTTGCGGTCGCTGGCGGTATTGTCGCACGCAATCGCTTCAAATCAGGAGCTCTCCCATCACAAAAATGCGCTAAAGGATTACTTTCAACGTATTATTGTGTTGCGCTCGTGTCCTAAAATTCAATTGGTAGAAGCGTATCGCCACTATATCGATGCGACGCTCTCGACTGACTTTTCGAGTTGTTGTCCCATTACCCCCATAGTTCTGGAAGGGGGCGCAGCTCTTTTTGAACCCGAGGGATATTTCTCATGGGGGCAAACTCCTTGCGGGCGCTACCACGCTGAGCTGGGGATATTGTGGTTGCTGCTAGGTCAAAAAGAAAACCGCAAAGATCTTCTCACAGCGGCTATACAGATCGGGTGTTGGGAGCTTCAAGCTTCACAATACAATTGTGCGCCTTTTAAGGGGCTGTTTTGTGCAGAAGCCGATTCCGATGCACAAGATTTACTATTGGGACGTTATTTGTTTTTTTCTTTGCTGTATGAACATACACACGACAACAAATTTTTATTGGCGGCATTGGGTTCGCGCTCTTTATTGGAAGAGACGAGTTTCTCCGACCCTTTCTACTACATGCTTTCAACGCGATTAGAAGCTGCAGAAGGGGAGTTCAAAGAGAATTCAAATGAGGGGGCTTTTCAAATGCCCTCAATAGATTTGTGCGGGTGGCGCGATCGCGATGTCAGCTTGTTTTTTACGACTCGTGGGGGCGGTTCCGGGCTTGGAGGCATTTCATATAAATCTATCGAAATTGTCAGTTATGCGCCTCATCAGTACCCCTTGAACGAAGCGCACGGATTTGGAATCAACACCATGCCGCGAAATTCTGCAAAACAAAATTTTCTTGTCTCTCAACACGACAGAGGGCTTTCAGCAAAAGGTGTCGCGCGGTTGAGTAATTTAGAGACCCAAGAAATTAATCCCCCTTGGAATCGATTGCGAGAAGGGTCTCCACAGGCCGTTTGGGTCGAAGCGGAGCAAACCTTTAAAGACAACAAAATCACCATCGACACAAAAATCCGTCATTTTGATGAAACTCCCGATTTGGCGTTCACATTTTTTGTGAAAGGGTTGGCGGTAAGGATGGACGATGTGGAGGCGATTCCAAATCAATTACGCCATTTTGTGATGGATGTGACGCGTCTTGAGATCATTGGTGAAAATTGTTCTATTCGTTTATTTCATCATGTTGATAATATCCCTGTCGAACAGGCAAGCGTAGAAGTGATCCCTTTAGCGGGGAATCGCGCTTTCTGGGGAGCCGATTTTTTGATTTCGTTCCTTTATAAAAATCCGGAACTGCAAAATCGCTGGACTCTAGAACTAGCATAAGATTGAGTGAAAAAATGACATTTCCAAAAATTATATTTATTACCGCACTACTCCTTTTTACCGCGATCGGTACTGTAGCGCTTTTTAAATCCGGAAAATCGAAGCAGGCGGTGATTGCCCCTGTGGAAATACAGCTGCCCCCTCCGAAAGTGCAGAGAACGAAAGCGATTCCTATCGAAAAACCCATTGTCCAAGCTCCTATTGCAGTCGTAGAAACACGTCCGGTGACTATTACTCATGACGATGATATCGAGCAATCGAACCAGGTAGATTTGATCCCTATGTTATTTAATAAAGGGGAGCCAAAGCTTCCCATCGTAGAAACGGTCACCTACAAGAGCAGAGTGGCTTGGATGAAAGGGCGTCCGGCTTGGTTATCAGACTATGCCAGCCACTACACCACTAGCCGCCATTTTATTGCTCGCAGTTTGAATGGGACAACAGATTATTTGAAACAAGATGTTGCCGAAGGCGATCGTTTTAATGTCTTTAAATTGGAAAAAAATGTAGAATTTTACTTGGTTTTAGATACAACGCGTTGTAAATTAAGGCTATACTATTTGGATAAAGACCAAAACGAACGCGTTCTCCTTAAAACCTACACCGTTGGAATTGGTCGCCCGGACTCCTCTCGAACCTCCGGATTGCTGACCCCTTTTGGTAAGTATAGCTTGGGGAACAAAATCGCCATCTATAAACCAAAGATGATGGGACACCACAATGGTCAACGCGTAGAGATGTTGAAGATTTTTGGAACGAGATGGATCCCCTTCGATAAAGAAATTGCAGGGTGCACAGCTCCGGCGAAAGGATTCGGGATTCATGGCGTGCCATGGACTCCAAATGAACGGGGAGAACTGATTGAAGACCGTTCCAGCTTAGGTCGGTGGGAAAGCGATGGTTGCGTCCGTTTAGCGTCCTCCGATATGGAAGAAATTTTTGCGATCATTATTACCAAGCCCGCAACAATTGAAATTGTCCAGGATTTTAAAGCAGCTTCGATGCCTGGAGTTGAGAGAAAAATACAGTAAACCTAACCTAGGATTTTGATGGAGACGTTACCACACGAAAAACAGATCGACGACTATATTAAGACAATCGAACATCTCAAAAAGCAAAATCTGAACAACCCGCTGTTTTCGGCTGAAATTAAAAAGCTGGAGCAAAAGCTGGAAGCATTAAAACAGTCAGTTTACAGCAAATTGACTCCATGGCAGCGAGTGACCATTTGCCGCCACCCTTCTCGCCCACGCACTGTCGACTATATCAAGCACTTGTGCGAGGACTTTGTAGAATTAGCGGGCGACCGCACCTTTGCCGAAGACCACTCCGTCATCGGAGGCCTTGCCACTATTGGAGGACACCCTTTCATGGTGATTGGTCAGGAGAAGGGGTGCGATACCGAAAGCCGCGTCCACCGCAATTTTGGAATGCTGAACCCCGAAGGATTTAGAAAAGCTCTACGATTAATGCGCCTTGCGGAAAAATTTAAACTGCCCATATTGACGTTGCTGGACACTCCAGGGGCCTATCCAGGGCTTGAAGCGGAAGAGCGCGGGCAGGGTTGGGCGATAGCTCAAAATTTGCGTGAAATGTTTGCTATCAAAACGCCCATGATCGTGATTGTGATTGGAGAAGGGTGTTCCGGTGGAGCGTTAGGCATCGGCATTGGAGATTGTGTGGGGATGTTGGAGCACTCTTACTACTCTGTGATCTCACCGGAAGGGTGTGCATCGATTTTGTGGAAAGATGCGAGTAAAAACCAAGATGCCGCAGTTGCCTTGAAGTTGAATGCCGAAGATTTACAAAAGCATCACGTGATCGACACGATTATTCCTGAGCCGTTAGGGGGTGCACATCACAACCCTGAGCAGACCTATAAAAATGTAAAAAGTTATATATTAGACCAGATTCCTATCCTAAAAGAGATCCCCGTGGAGCTACTTGTGGAGCAACGTTACTTTAAGTTTCGTCGTATGGGAGCATTTAACATTAAGAATTAGATATTATGAAGACCCTATTTGCGTTAGCATTTTCCCGTCACCGTCACACATTTCTTATTGCAGTTACAATCGTATCCATGCTGCTGTTGACGGTAGCTTCCCAGCTTGAAATTTTTGCGATCGGAGTGATCACACAGAAATTTTCCGGTGGTTCCGGCTTCTTCAATCGCGTTGTGGAAGTCTTGAATTCGTGGTTTCCGATTACGGAAAGCCTCACAGCTTTGGCAGTCTTTCTGCTTAGCGTTGCGTTATTCAAAGCCGTCACTATGTTTATTCAAAGGTATTCGAATAAGCTAATCGCTATTCGAGTCAGCAGAGACCTGCGTCAAGACTATTTCGAGCACATCCAATCGCTGCCGATGGGCTTTTATCAGCAGCAAAGCACAGGGAGTCTATCGACGCGTGTTTTAGGGGACGCCGCACTTATTTCTGAAGCGATCAATGCGTGCTTAACTAACTACATCCAAACGCCATTCACAGTGCTGTCGACTTTGACAATCTGTTTTTTGACCTCTTGGCAGCTGACGTTGATGGTGTTTTTAGGATTTCCGCTTATTTTAATGCCCATCGTACTACTATCGAAGAAAGTGAAGAAAATTTCGAGGCAAATCCAGCAAAATCAAGAGTCTTTTGCTTCAGTGTTGATCGATTTTATCGCCGGAATCCAAACGGTAAAGGTCTTTGCGATGGAGTCGTTTTCCAGAGGTAAATACGCCGAACAAAACCGTGCGATGGCAGGACTGGAAGAGAAAAGCGCACGTTACGATTTATCGACACGTCCTGTTGTGCACACTTTAGGGATGTTTTTTCTCGCTTCCACTATGATGTTCGGGCTGTATGGGCTTGGAATGGAGATTTCCGATATTTTAGTCTATTGCGGGATGCTTTATCTGTTTTATGAGCCGGTCAAAAAATTCGCAGAGGAAAATACCCACATCCAGAGAGGGGTCTCGGCTGCTGAACGCCTATTAGAAGTGATGAAGATTCAAGTGGATGTCGAAGAGAATAATCTACCTTCTCTTCCCTCATTTGAACACGAAATTGAGTTTAAAGATGTCTGGTTCCGCTACCAAGATGCGTGGGTGTTGCAGGGGGTGAACTTTAAAATTCGTAAAGGGGAGACCGTAGCGATTGTAGGGCCTACCGGCGCCGGAAAATCAACCGTCGTTCAGCTGTTGCCACGCCTCTTTAATCCTCAGAAAGGGGAGATCCTTATCGATGGTCGCCCGCTTAAAGATTACAACCCCAAGTCGATCCGCGAAGCGATCGCTTTCGTCCCACAGCGCCCATTTTTATTTTTGGATACTGTAGAAGAGAATATCGCTTTTGGCCGCTCATTTTCTCAAGAACAGATTGTGGAGGCTTCCAGAAAAGCGCATGCCGACGAGTTTATTCAAAAACTCCCTCAGGGTTACAAAACCATGCTTTCTGAATCGGGAAAAAACCTGTCCGGCGGTCAGCAGCAACGCCTTGCGATAGCGAGGGCGTTGGTAAAGAACGCTCCGATTTTAGTGATGGACGAGGCAACGTCTTCGTTGGATTCCGTGAGCGAAAATTTGATTAAAGAAGCGATTCGCGAGTTGAGAGGGACGATGACACAAATTATCATCGCACACCGCCTGACTACGATTGAAGATGCCGATCAAATCATCTTTTTTGATCATGGAAAAATTGTTTCTCAAGGCGACCATAAACAACTTCTAGAGAATTGCCCCCCCTTTAAACTGATGTGGGATATGCTGCAGATGGGCGCAGCAAAATGAAGAAAACAGCTTTAGTCATCCATTCCGGCGGGATGGATTCTTCGCTTTGCTTGGCTTTAGCAATACAAGAGCATGGCGCAGCAAACGTCCTAAGCGTTTCGTTTCAATACGATCAGCGACATCAAAATGAACTGACGAAAGCCGCGTTCATTTGTAAATCCTGGGGCGTGGATCACGTTGTGATTCCGCTGAATTGCCTAAAACAGATCACCTCCAATGCACTGATGGATTCTACTATTCCGATTGAAATGGTTGAGGGGTCTGCTCCCAACACCCTGGTGGTGGGAAGGAATGGATTAATGGCGCGCTTGGGTGCGATTCATGCTCACTCTCTTGGAGCTAAAAAAATCTATTTAGGGGTGATCGGAGTGGAGGGAAGCTACTCCGGTTATCGCGATTGCTCCCGATCGTATTTCGATCTTGTAGAAAAGACGCTTCGCTTAGACCTTGATGATCACACTTTTGAAATTAGCACTCCATTGGTCGAAATGACCAAAGCCGAAACGATGGAGTTAGGGGAGCGGTTAGGAGTTTTAGAATTTTTGCTGAAGAACACGGTAACGTGCTATGAAGGGGTTTGCGCAGAAGGGTGCGGATGTTGCCCGGCATGTAAGTTAAGAGCTCAAGGTCTTGAGGAATTTCGAGCCAAAAAATAGTTGCGACAAAATTGTTAATTTGTGTAGTATTTGGTTATCTCAGGCCTTAATCGCTGTTTTTTTCCTAGGAAAAAGGTCGCGATCAGGGTCTAAATGATGAGATAACCTGAAAAAATTTAAATTTTCAACCTATTGTTAAGGATGTGATGTAGATGACAACAGTGAAAGTGCGCATGGGCGATTCGATTGATAAGGCTCTCCGAGCTCTGAAAAAGAGACTAGACAAAGAGGGAGTAATGAAATCCGTTAAAGCTCACCGTTTTTACTCCAAGCCTTCGATCAGAAAGCGCGCTAAAGCGAAAGCTGCTCTGAAGTACAAGCGCACACGCTAACATCAGACCTCCTTTTGGAGGTCTGATTTTTTTTTGCGCATTGCAGTTTATTCACTCCGTGGGAGTGAATTTTCTTTTTATAAATGGAGTCTTCAATAGACACGCCCATCCTTTTTTTGACACAAAATAAGAGTAGATAATTTCGAGGGAGTTACCAATATGTCCGATTATTATACTATCTTAGAGCTTCCCCGCACGGCCTCGCAAGACGAAATCAAAAAAGCCTACCGTAAAAAAGCCCTACGCTACCATCCCGACAGAAATCAAGGCGATGCAGATGCAGAAAAAAAATTCAAAGAGATCTCTGAAGCCTACGAAGTCCTAAGCGACGAAAAAAAACGCGCTCTCTACGACCGCTACGGTAAAGATGCTGTTTCCGGTGCTGCCGGTGGTCACCCTGGTGGAGCTGGAGGATTCTCTTCAATGGAAGAGGCTCTTCGCACCTTTATGGGAGCTTTCGGCGGCGGCGGAGGTCCCGGCACCGACTCTATTTTCGAAGGAATTTTCGGTGGTGGAGGCGATTTCGGTGGAGGAGGAGCCTCTCGCGGAGCACGCCAAGGCGCCAGCAAACGAGTGAATATCACGATCTCTTTTGAAGAAGCCGCAAAAGGCGTCGAAAAAGAATTGGCAATCACGAATCTCGTTAATTGCAGCCAATGCCACGGAAAAGGAACAACTGCAGCCGATGGCATTCAAAAATGCAAGCGATGCCAAGGCAACGGACAGATTTTCGAGCAACGAGGGTTCTTTAGCATGTCTACACCGTGCCCACAGTGTCATGGTGAAGGTCAAGTGATCACGAATCCTTGCTCCAATTGCAAAGGACAAGGCGCCGTTAAAGAGAAACAGCATGTCAAAGTCAATATTCCTGCCGGCGTCGACAGCGGAATGCGTTTACGCATGAGCGGCTACGGTGATGCCGGACATAATGGCGGACCCGCAGGCGATTTGTACGTCTTTATCAATGTCGAAGCACACGAAATCTTCGAGCGCGAAGGTAACGACATCTTGCTCAACATCCCGATCAGCATTGCAGAAGCAGCTTTAGGATGCAAAAAAGAAGTCCCTTGTCTTATTTCCGGTACATGCCGCATCACCATTCCGGAAGGAACTCAAAATGGAAAGATTTTGCGTGTAAAAGGTTTGGGCTTCCCAAATGTCCACGGAGCCGGAAAAGGGGATCTACTTGTGCGTATCATTGTGGAAATCCCAACTCTATTGAGCGAAAGGCAAAAGCAGCTGCTGCGTGAGTTCAGCGAATTGGAAGATCCCAGAAACACTCCTCAAAAGAAGGGTTTCGTAGACAAAATTAAGGATCTCTTCAAGTAGCAAAGAAAGCCTCGCGAATGTGTTAGTTCACTGAAGATAACCAGGCCGGGGAAGGCATAGGCGTCAACCTAATCCATTATATTTCTTATGTTATTGAAAATTAACATCCAAGGAAAGGGAGAGGATAACGCGGAGGCGCGGGGACGCAGAGACGCGGAGTCTTTTTTTATAAAAGAGCATAAGTGTGTTTTTTCTAGACAATGGAAACCCTTTTACCACTTTTGAATTTTCTCCGCGTCCCTGCGTCCATCCTATTGCGCACATCTTTTTTTGACAAAAATCATA
>CAMFKA010000017.1 GCA_945957185.1 uncultured Chlamydiaceae bacterium
CCCCCACCACTCGACTAGTCGTCGGCAGCGTCAGATGTGTATAAGAGACAGGTAGGGGACATCTACGGTTGGAGAGGATTGTTGTTTCACATCGCGAATTGCCGTTTTGTACGCCTCAGGAGCCTCTTTCCAGTATTCCGGTGTCCACTCCTTGGCAAAAGAGAGAAATTCGACAAAGTCGCTGCGCAGTACTGCTTGTACGGGGACTTCTTTTGAAAGTAGTCTATTCCAAGTGTGGTATTTGAAGAGGATGTCAGGGGGAGCGACAACATAATCTTCGGCCATTTCAGGGTTCATTGTTAACGTTTCGATGTAGTTGAAAGCAGGAGCATAAGCAGCTTTGTCGCTGACATTGATGCGCATGAACTCAGGGTTTTGCCAGAGGAAAAGGGAGAATTCTCTATTTGTGACTTGTAAAAAAGGGGATTCGGCGATTTCTTCTTTTAGAAAGCGATCGGCCCATGTCGTGAGGCCCCACGATACGGTACCGACAATGATTAATATTAGAAACCAAATAAGAAGGGGGTAAGGATCTTCCTTTACCCCCTCGTGGATGAAGTCTTTCTCTTTTAACTCATCATCCGGTGTAACCATTGAGGAAACTCCGCTTTAGTATCCGTAAGAGATGCGTAGAGAAAGGTAGTTAGTTCTCTTTTTGCAGAACTGCCCTTCGTAAGCGAATCCATCGTGGTATTCCAGGTAGATGCGAGTTTTGTGACGCAATCCGATTGTTTTACCAAGCTCATAACCAATGACATAAGTTTGGTCGATGTTGCTGCCGTAGTCTTTCGTCCAGGCAAAATTCATCCCGAAGATTGGCTCCCCGTACAAACTGTTGCCGGGGGAGTAGAATCCTAAACCGGAAAGGCGGACTTCAACCCCTGCTTGAGTAAAGAAAGGGGAGCGCACAAAAGATTCGTCTTCATGAACAATGTAGCCGATACCCCCGTAAACGCGGATGTCATCGGTTAATTGGTCGGAAACGAAGAAGTCGATAAACTCGGCGCTTGGGTTTCTGCGGTCAAAACCAGGGTGGTTCAGAAGGAATTCATCCCCGATGTGTGTGGAGATGTGGTATCCGCGAAGTCTGAATGCCCAGTTACCAAAAGCGTAGGTAAGAGGGAACCCGATGTAGTAGTCCGCATCGATCAGAGGGGAAGAGTCGTGAAGAGGGTCGAACAAAGCCCAAAGAGCCCCTTGAACGTCGATTTGAAGGTCTCCACACCAAGGGCCGATGTCGAACCAGCGATAGATTGGCAAGGAATCTCCATAAGAAACATCGATCACGTTTTTGTTAAACACTTGGTCGTTAAATCTCCACCCTGCCGAATAGCAGATTTCGCGTGGGTCAGCCATAAAGGGGCGGAATAGTGGAGGATCTTCAGGGAACCATAAGCCGCTTTGACCGTGAGCGCGAGCATTCCAGCTGTCGGGGCCTTCCCACATTTGGTCTGAGCCAATCCACGGCTTTTTAGGGCAGCATGGTTTTTCGCAGTCATTTGTTTCGCAGGGTTGTGCAAAGCACGATTCGCTGTACGCAGCTTGTTGTTGTGGGGTGCATGTGCAGGGATTCCCTTCGTTGCAGCCGCAATTGCAGTCTGCACCACACACCATTTGGGAACTTTCCGCATGTGCCGGTGTAGTGGATACAAGGCCACTCAAAAGGGAAATGCTTAGGAGCGCCATTGCAAATTGATTTTTAGCTCGTAACATGATTCTTCCAAGAGTAAAGGGTTCAAGGTGAAGATGTGTTTATAAATTATTATTTTGAATTTGGAAAGGAAAAATGTTGAGGCAGATTCTCTCTTCGGTATAAATTACCACTGAGCCAGCGAGATCACCGAGAATGGATGAGAAATTTGAGAGAGAGTTATGCGTTTTTTGCGTTTAGTTTTTGGAAGTTGTTTTTGTGGTATGGCATTGTTTGCCGGAGTAGAGGAAGATAACCCCATAGATAAAGTGGAGCCTCCTCCGCTAGGGAATCTTTCTTTGCCCCCTTCGCAGCAGCCGGGAGCTCTTTTCAGCTTTGGGGGTAACATTATTGATAAGGGCGAAGTGCAGCTATTTTTGTTTACGGACGAATTTGTGGGGACTCATCGCTTGTTGTTTGAGGGTTTTCCCGGCGCCATTTACGGAATTACCGACGATCTTTCACTACTCCTCACCGTTCCGTTTGCGCCGACAATTCGGGAAAAGCATCACAAGTCAAGAGGCTTGTTAGATTGTGCTGCGCAACTGGAATACGCCTTTTATAATCATTCCACAATTCATTACGTCGATCAAGCAACAGTAGTTGCTAATGTGACCTGCCCAACAGGTTCTTGGAAAAAAGTGCCCCCCACAGGCTTTGGAGCGCCAAGTTTTTTCTTGGGAGGCACTTTTTATAGATATTATATCGATTGGTTTATGTTCACATCTAACGGAGTGATTTTACCCACAGCTCACCAGAAAACGCATTTTGGAAATCAATTTCTTTATCAATGCGGAATAGGTAGGACACTGCCGAGCCCTCCGGGCTGGCTTTGCGCTTGGTCGGTCGAATTCGACGGCCAATACAGCAGAAAAAATCGAATTAGAGGGTCTATGGATTCTAATTCCGGAGGCAACGCCATCTTCATCACCCCTTCGCTTTTTGCTGCGACACGTGATGTTTTAATTCAGTTTGGAATTAGCGTCCCTGTCAACCAAAACTACTTTGGAAAGCAATATAAATTCGATTACGCCCTCAATTTTACTTTTGCGTGGTCGTTTTACTGAACACCCCTGATCTGCTTTAACAGGACTAGCGCATCGCTGTTGTCGGCGTTGTGCTCAATTGCTTTTAATAAGTCGCGTTCCGCTTCGTCATACTCTTTAAGTTCAATTTTGATCTCCCCTCGTTTCTCGTAGAGGGTGCTTAAATAAGCGCGGTCGACATTTTTCGCTAATCCCTTTTTAATCGCCGAGGATAGGATGGAGTTAGCTTCCGATAGCAATCCCTTCTCGTAGCACAGATTTGCAGCCACAACTAAATCTTCCACACGGCTCTCTTTTCTTTCAGGGCCCTTTTTGGGGGCAACGGAAGAGGAACTTGTCGGTTCTTGTGGCTCGGAAAAGGAGACAGAAGCAGAAGGGATCACAGCCTGGTGAAATAATGTAGAAATGCTGACATAGCGTCGAGGAGTTAATGAAGAGGTGTCCCACTCTTTCTTTCTGATTGGAAAATTGTTGAAAGGGGGTTCTTCATTGATCCAGGCTAACTCTCGCCCTTGTACACTTTTAAAATAGTGCGCTTCGTACTCTTGAGGTATTTTAGAGGTTTCAAATTGATAAGCCGATAAAAATTCAGTTCGAGCACGCTTTCTCACATCGAGGTCGGGACTTTCTTCTGAAATGCGTATCAACGCCTTTGCTGTTGCTAAACGAATGATCCCGTCAAGGTTAATTCTTTTGGGTCGATTCAAAAATACCATCGGTTTGATTTTCAATTCTTTTCCCAATTTATTGTAGCTTTTGAATGCTATTACCCCGGGAAACTCTTCAAATCGGGCTCTTCCTTGAAATGCCGCTCTTCGAATTTTTTCATCCGGGCTGTTGATAGTGATGTTTGTGAGTATATCTACGACAAGATAGACAAATCTCCAATTGTTTTTACTGGCATGTAAAAATGCGAAATGTTGCAGCGCGGCTAACGAACGGTCGTCAGTCATTGCTTTTCTGCCCAATGCCAAAGCGGTTAATGCCAAGTCGTACCAGCTGAATTTGATCTTGAGATCGATGTTTCCGAAAGCATTGTCAGTGTAAGTTGGAGCGTGATTTAGATCTTTGAAATAAAAGCTAACACCGAGCATGGCGGTATTGTAGAGACGATCGATAATTTCATATAACCCTTTGTGGTCGTCTAAAATACGTTTAATTCCTTCTAGTGCGCTTGTAACAAAGAAATCAAGCCTTGGATCTTCTAGACGATTCAAATCTAACAGCGCTCGCGCGGTGGTTAAAAGTTGTGCGCGTAAGTCGTCTGTAATAGCGTTGATGTGTTTCTTTGATATGTGCCGTTGAAGAAGCTCGGTCAACAGCCCATAAATTTTCGCTGTTTTTACTTGCACTTCCAAAATTTCTGTCTGCATGATCTCCCTGTCCATCTGCTTCATCACTTTCATGGTAAGGGCTACCAATTGGATGGAGGAAGTATCGGTCACTGGATCATTCTCCAAAAGATACTCTAAGTGATTCAAAGCTTCCATTTTCAAATCGTGATTGTTTAGTCCCGCAAGAAGAGCAAAGCCCATTCTAGCAGAAGGGATATCGATAGAATCAGGGACGCTAGAGGGGTGTAGGCCAGCCAAAATTCTCATCCTTTTCATGTGCCGTTTTGCTTCTCGAATTTTATTCTGATCTCCATAACGTTCGTTAAAGGAGAGGATGAAATTTTTGTCGACATACTCTTTGTGTTCGCTAGAGCCCTTGTGAGAGCATAAAATGATAGGTGGAGGGCACGATGTTCCACAGAACGGTTGACCAATGATTGTGGGGTATTGTGCGAAGGAGGAAGATGAGCTTAGGGGAAGAGGGGTGTGTGGGCCTGCTTGGCTGGAGCAGCTAGTTTGGATTAGAGACGAGAGAGAACGTTCAGTACTTTCATCAAAGTTAGTATCTGAGTGTACGCTCATAGAGGCCTCCTCAAAAATGGTTGATATACAGAGCATAAGAACGTTATAAAATGACTACTTATGACTCAATTTGATGTGTAACATTGTTGTTGTGTAAAGTCAATATTTTAATTGATGGTAATGTTAGTAAAATAAACTGTCTGCCAGATGCTGCGCAGTAACTTCCACCTTGCCCTTGCTCGCTTGAAGTTCCCACCAGATGCAGGGCAGTAACTTCACCCCTGCCCTTGCCCTTGCCCAAATTTTCCAATAAACCATGGGCAGCTAGAGTGTCTCATTATGGTATCTCAGTGAATTTGCACATAGGTGGGATTTCAGAATTAAATATAATTTTACATAGCGATTTTGGGCAGGGGCAAGGGCAGGGGAAAGTTACTGCCATGCATCTGGTGAGATTTTACTTTTTAAAAAACAAAAAGACCACAAGGCCGACAAGTTATAACATGTCGGCCTTGCGGCCTCATTCGCTACCAACAATTAAAGGGCTGCGATATATTAGACTTTTTGACCGCTAGCGCGCATATGAGCGACGACATGGCCTACACCGAGCTTGTCGACGATGCGGAGAGCCGCAGCGGAGAGGCGCAGTGTTACAAAGCGGTTTTCTTCAGCGAACCAAACGCGTTTTGTAAGGAGGTTAGGGAGGAAACGACGTTTTGTTTTCCCGGTGACCTTCAAACCGATCCCTTTTTTCTTTTTTGCAATCCCGCGGATCGCGTATTTGTACCCGGTTGTAGGTCTTCTTCCGGTAACTTGGCAAACTCTAGACATAATCTACTCCATCAAACAAAATATAATGCCGTGATTTTAGCAGATTTTACCGTTCTTTGGCAAGAGCTACTTTAGTGGTAACCACTTATCTCTTACGTTGAACCGCTTGTTGATGTGTTTTTTACGCTCTTGTTCGACCAATTTTTCGTCGTAATTTTCATGATTTTTTTTGTAGCGCTCGATCTTTTTTTTCATTTTTTGAAGGATCGCATACTCTTCATCCGTAAGAGAGTGACCTTTTTTGAGAAGATCTTCCAAGAGGTCTTTACTGAACCCTATCTTCAGTTCGAAAGTGGATTCGTCATGCTCCTTGAGGTGATGCGTCAGCGCTTGAATGAGAATTTTTCGCTCGGAAGCTAATTTTTTTTGAGCTTCGATTACCGGATTTTTTGGCGTCACATTCCCGCTTGCGAGATCAGCCTCTTTGAGAAGGTCGTCCCTCATCTGTTTGGCCTTTCCGTCATCAAATATTTTTTCTACTTTTGTAAAATTTGTTTTAGCCATACCGATTTTTCCTCTCTTACACTCTCTAGTTGAATTTTAACAAATTATTAGTTAACACTAAAGAATATGGAAGATATTGAAGTAGATTTACTGGTGATCGGCTCCGGTCCCGCAGGGCAAAAAGCGGCAATTCAAGCGTCGAAACTTGGAAAAAGCGTTGTTGTTGTCGAAAAATTGCCCCAACCCGGGGGAAATTGTCTTTACAATGGAACGATTCCGTCTAAGTCGCTAAGAGAAGCGATTTTAGATCTTACGCGCTTCAGCGAACGCAGTTTCTACGGCGCAGACTTCCAACCTCAAAATGTGACCATTGCCGAGTTGCAAAAACGGCTTTCCCAGGTGATCGATCAGGAAAGAGTTCTCATCGAGAGGCAATTCACTAAAAATAATATTCGATTGATCCAGGGGACAGCCCGATTTGAAAATGCGCATCAAGTGATGGTAGTCGATGACGATTTTCGTTTGCGCTACCAGATTAAGCCTTCTGTTGTTGTCATTGCCACGGGCTCCAAGCCGCGGAATCCGAACAACATCCCTTTCGACAATGAAGTCATCCTCGATTCCACTCGTCTTCTAGGAATCGATAAAGTGCCGAAGTCATTGATTGTCCTAGGGGGAGGGATCATTGGGTCCGAATATGCCAGTTTTTTTGCGACGCTAGGGAGTGAAGTGACGATCGTCGACAAAAGAAATCATATTCTGCCGCTCCTCGACGATGAGATAGGATTGATATTGCAAACATTTTTAACGGATTTGGGTTTAAAGTTCGTCGGAAATAAAGAGCCAAAAGAGATTGCTAGAGTGGGTGACCGAGCGATGGTCACCTGCACCGATGGGACAGTATTGGAAGCTGAAGCCTTACTTTACGCTTTAGGCCGCACTGCGAATGTCGCATCGCTTCAAATTGAAAATGCCGGTTTGGAAGTGAGCGATCGTGGCTACATCCCCGTCAATGCGTTATTTCAGACCGTAGTGCCTCACATCTACGCTGTCGGCGACGTGATCGGCGGGCCGTCATTGGCATCCACAAGTATGGAGCAGGGTAGATTAGCGGCGAGGCATGCTTTTGGAGCCCAAACGCACCATTTTCCTACCTTTTATCCAATCGGCATTTATACGATACCGGAGATTTCTAGCTGTGGCTATACGGAAGAGGAGTTAAAGGAACTGGGCTTTCGGTATGAAGTGGGACGAGCGCATTATTACGAAATAGCTCGTAGTCACATTGTCGGTAGCAATATCGGAATGTTCAAAATTTTATTCCACGCCGAAACGCTTCAAATTTTGGGGATTCATATTATCGGTAGAAGTGCTACAGAGGTGATTCACATCGGACAGGTGGCAACTAATTTCAATGCCCGCATCGATTATTTCATCGATCAAGTCTTCAACTATCCCACCTATGCCGAAGGGTACCGCGTAGCGGCGCTTAATGGCTTCAACAAGATTAAGCACCGCCACTAATTATTTAGTGCTGTATTGCACCTTTCCATCTTTCATGATCAGTTTGACATTGTCTTTGTGCACAATTTTTCCTTCCAAAATAGCTTTGGAAAGTAAATTGACAACATCTTGCTGAATCAGCCGTTTTAATGGACGCGCGCCATAGAATTGATCGTATCCCTCTTCAGCCAAGAATTTCAGCACCTCGTCGCTCCAGGTGAGCGAGATCTCTCTTTCCCTGAGACGTTTGACCAACTGATTCAGTTGGATCACGACAATTTTTTCCATATCTTCCCGCTTCAGTGGGAGGAAGGGTAGAATCTCATCCAAACGGTTTAAAAATTCCGGACGGAAATGCGCCTTTAGGATCGGCTCTAAAAGGTCTAAGATCGCTTCTTTGCTTAACGTGGATTTTGAGTGTCCCATTTTTTCTAGAAGTTGTTCCGAACCTAAATTCGAGGTCATAATAAAGATCGCGTTCTTACAATTGACAACGCGACCTTTACTGTCTGTGATCCTACCGTCGTCAAATATTTGCAGTAAAATGTTGAAGACATCGTGATTGGCTTTTTCAATTTCATCGAAAAGCACAACGCTATAGGGGCGTCTACGAAGCGCTTCTGTCAATTGCCCCCCTTCATCATACCCTACGTAGCCGGGAGGGGAACCAATGAGTTTGGAAACGCTATGCTTCTCCATATATTCCGACATGTCTAAACGGATCAACGCATCTTCCTGATTGAAAAGCTGCTCGGCGAGTGCTTTTGCAAGCTCGGTTTTTCCCACCCCTGTGGGACCCAAAAAGAGAAATGCGCCGATAGGACGTCCGGGGTCTGAAAGCCCGCTTCGCGAGCGTCGGATCGCTTCGCTGATGGCAGTGATAGCAAAGTCTTGACCCACGACCCGCTTTTCTAGCTCTTTCTCGAGGTGTAGCAATTTTTCTGCTTCCCCCTCTAGCATCTTCTTCACAGGCACGCCAGTCCATTTGGAGACGATGTGAGCGATGAGATTTTCGTCCACCTCCTCTTGCAGGAGTCGATTGGGCTTGTTGTTCAGCTTATTCTGAGCCTCTTCGATCTCTTTTTGAACTCTTGGAATGACGTTGTAGCGCAATTCTGCGACTTTATTATACTCGGCTTTTCGGTCGAGCTCCTCCTCTTCGAATCGCAGCTTCTCTAACTCGTTCTTTTTTTCTTTCAATTCGTCGATGAGTTTTTTCTCTTGATCCCACTGTTGATTAAGAACCGAGAGTTCCTCTTTGATCTCGGCAATTTTTCCCTGCAATTTTTTTGCTTCCTCTTTGGAGCTAGGGGAGTTCTCTCGATTGAGAGCTTCCTGTTCCACGATCAAACTTGCAAGTTCCCTCTCTTTCGTATCAATCGGCAGGGGACGGCTTCCCAGCTGCATCCGTATCAAGCTTGCGGCTTCGTCGATAAGGTCGATCGCCTTATCAGGCAGTCTTCGGTCGGTAATGTAACGATAGGACAGAAACACAGCAGCATGGATGGCTGATTCTGTGATCCTCACTCCATGATAAATTTCGTAGCGCTCTTTCAGACCACGCAAGATGGCAATCGAGTCTTCCAGGCTTGGTTCATTGACCATTACAGGCTGAAAGCGGCGCTCTAACGCAGCGTCTTTTTCAATGTATTTTTGGTACTCGTTGAGAGTGGTGGCTCCGATACAGTGGAGAGTCCCTCTTGCTAAAGAAGGCTTTAGGAGGTTGGCAGCGTCCATCGCGCCTTCTGTCGCTCCTGCACCGACAAGGGTGTGAATCTCGTCGATGAAGAGAATGATTTTCCCTTCATTTTTTTCGATGTCGCCTAAAATGCCTTTTAAGCGCTCTTCAAACTCTCCGCGGTATTTTGTACCCGCAATGAGCGTTCCCATATCCAAAGTGAGAAGCTCTTTGTTTTTTAGGGAGTCAGGAACGTCGTCAGTGGCGATACGCAGTGCTAGCCCCTCCGCAATCGCAGTTTTTCCTACGCCGGGATCTCCAATAAGCAATGGGTTATTTTTGGTGCGGCGACTTAACACCTGCATCGTCCTACGGATCTCTTCATCCCTTCCGATAACGGGATCGAGTTTCCCTTTCCTGGCCATTGCCGTAAGGTTTTTTGTGAATTTTTCTAACGTTTGTAAGCTTGATTCTGCTGTAGGGGAGTCCATATGTCGATCACCTCGTATTTGTTTGATTTTTTCTTCAACTTGCTTGGTATTGATTTTAGAGAGCTCTTTCCAGGAAGAAAACGGCTCACCGGCATTCTTCCAATACGCTAGCAGCAAATGATCGCTGGAGATGTAGCTATCTTTCCATTGGTCAGCAATTTGCTGAGCCTCTTGAATTCTATTTTGGAAGCCTCTCGAAGGCGTAGGTTCGTTAGCGGAGCTTCCCTGTACGGTCGGTTGCTTGCTGATGTGTGATTCCACTTCGCTTTTGAGTCGAGCAGTATCTAAATTGAGCCCTCGAAAAAATGTAGCAAAATACCCTTCCGGATCACTTATTAAAGCTAATAACAAATGGTTTTCAGAAATTTCAGGATTTCTGTTTTGCTTAGCCATTTCGAAGGATTGTTGAATGGCCTGCGCGACATGTTCAGTAAAGTTTTGCGACATAAGACCCTCTTGATTTATAAGCTTCATGATATAAGGAGATTTAGCTCTTGTCAATCCAACAGCCGATGCGTTTGTACATAAAAAGGAGTTGTCTATGAGTGCTACCAATAACACATCTCTTCAAGATTACCAAGCGTGTATCTCGAATAGTATTGTTCCAAGTTATTCTTTATCAAGGCTTTCTGTTGAAGAGAGGGTGTCGATGGCAGCACTACCGCCGTCGTTGATAGCCGAACGAGTTGCCGGAGCTCTCGAGCAAGTTCCCTGGAAGTTAGTCGAAAACGAACTCCCCAAAGAAGAATTTACTAAAATACTCACGTATGTCGAAGAGAATCGCCATCAACTGGAAGTTTTGAAAAAAGGGCGAGCTTTTTTTGTTCTTAGGGAGGAGCACAAAGGGCTGGTGCGCAGGCTTATCGTAGATAAATTTGGTGATATTAATATATTCGTAAAGAAGAAGTGTGAGAAATATACAAAATTCACCATGAGAGGAGATGCTAAATATGTGTATAGAGTTTATGTCCTGGGACAGCAGGCTTTAAGAGCATTTGGCAATTCTCCGATCCGTTATACCAATGAAGGTCTATCCAGACGTGTCGACCAGCTGTCTCTTATGCAGTGTTTTAATGAAGACAAAATCGGACAGCTGTTTCAGGAGACACCTCATGTCGTCCATTATTATGATGTATTTTATTATAGGAACGCAAAAGGACGCGTTGGAGGTCGCACCAAACAAGGGATACTGATGCCGTATTATGAAGGGGGAACATTGGAAAAAATGGTTTCTTTGGATCTTAAAATCAATCGAGAACTGTTAGAGATGTTTTTAGGGGTCGTAAGAGGTGTAAAAGCTATCTCTGCCGCTAAAGTGATACACCGCGATCTCAAACCCGAGAATATTTTTTTGGATGTCACACCCGAAGGAAAGAAAATTCCTGTCATCGGAGATTTTGGACTTGCTGTCATGGAAGAGGATAAATCATTTTGCAGAACAGTTTTCGGTCCCTTGGGATATGCAGCTCCTGAAATGAGAGCGTATCACCATACAAAACGCGAGAAAGAATTGGCATTCATTACACGTCAAGCTGATATCTACATGTTAGCGATTGTTTTCGGCGAGTTGACTTTGGGAAAAGAGGCTGAGTATGATCGTATGTCAAACACGGTAAATAAAGGTTATATCGAATGGGAAGAGCCTTCGGAAACGGAGAATCCATGGGAGCATTTGGTTTATTTGATGTCTAGAACCGATCCCAAACAGCGTCCCACAATCGAGGAAATTGAAGCCAAAATATTGAAGATATTAGAGACAATGCCGTTTGAATCACCCACAGCATCAACGAGTGATTCCGACGACTTTGTTTAAACCAGTAAAAATCAATCTTCAAGGAACGATAGCAAGATTACGCGGAGGCGCGGGGACGCAGGGACGCGGAGAAAATTCGAAAGTGGTAAAGGGGATCTCATTGTCTAGAAAAAATCACAATTACATTCTTTTATAAAAGAAAAAACTCCGCGTCTCCGCGTCTCCGCGTAATCTTGCTATCGTTCCTTGAAGTCGGCTGACTAGAACCGGACGGAAGCCTCTCCGCCTACATAAGGAGCGCCATCAAACTCAAATTTCCGTGTGTGCTTGTGGTTCTTATTGGAGATCCTCACATTACCTCCAAACGTCCAACCCGCATGCACGTTGAGGTTGACAAAGCTTCTCCAGACATAATTGGCACCAAGTTCCACGCCGGCATTGCGGTACTCCCAAATCCCTTCAGGAAGGCGGGAGTTTTCGTCGATGCGGTGACGATTCCAGAAGAAACGGCCGGCAGCGGTGAAGCTGAGGCAATCGTTATAATTGTATAAAACGGAAATATTGATAGGGAATACTGCGCTGACCACCCATTTATCGCAGAAGTTCCAGTCGAACCCGAGGATGGGGAGGATTTTATCGATTTTCAACCCTGTCCATCCCATAAATCCGACGTGGACACCTACGACATCGTTATAGTCGTATCTTCCCCATAGGAGGAGGTCATAGGTGGAGTAATTGTTTAAGCCGACGTTTTTGCTATCCATGTTAATAGAAGCGTACCCTTGCCAAGTCCAACCGCAAAGACGTTGCGTGACGCCTGCTAGAGCGATGCAGTAATTGTTGAAGTATTTTTGATCGTAGAGTGGGTTTCGATTCCAATAGAGCGCTGTGGAGTTAAATGCAACCTGTGCGAGGAGAGCTTCTTTGTAGCAGTCGTTGTAGTAGAAAACTCCGCTGATATCCGCTTGTGATTCGCTGTAGTGAAGTTTTTCCCCTTTGAAAAATTTTCCATTGGTAGTCTTTGAGCTTCCGATCACGTCAGTACGCACGTCGATTTTAAATGGAGTAGGACGTTCATTAAGGGTATCTATACGCTCTGAACCGTAGTCTCCGCTATCGACATCAGCGGAAAGAGTGTGGAGGCTCATAAAAATGCTAGCAAAAAAGCACAATCTCAGTTTCATTTGGCAGTCTCCTATTAAAGCGCACTTATACACATTCAAATAAATTGTTAGCAAACATTTCCAAGCATACGCTCGATTTCTTGCTTTCTTCCCTTTATATCCAGCTTTTCGACTCGTGTGAATGTTCGCCCCTCGTGCTCCTCTTTGCGGATCTGGAGATGGTGTTCCCCAAGCTTTGCCACTTGTGCAAAATGGGTGATGCATAACACTTGGTGGGAAGCTCCGATCTCTTTCAGCTTTTGACCGATGACTACTGCTGTCGCTCCGCCGATATTCGAGTCGATTTCATCGAAAATGATTGTGGGGATAGAGGCTTTTCCGGCCAAAAGCACCTTTAGAGCTAGAAGAACGCGAGAGAGCTCTCCACCGCTAGCACATTCGCGGATGGGCATGCACTTCTCTCCTGCGTTGGGAGCAAGGAAAAATTCGATTTTCTCTTGACCGTGAGGTCCAGGCGTGTGAGGGGAGAGTTCGACTTGAAACACAGCTTTTGGCATATTCAGCAGGCGTAGTTGTTCTGTCAATGCCGTTTCCATTGAGGCTCCCGCAGCTTTTCTTGCTTGCGACAATCGATTCGCAAGCCCTTGCAATTTTACCTCTTCCGTTTTCAACAACTCTTTGAGGTCTTCGATCCGTTGGTCGGCATTTTTTAGGCGGGAAGCTTTCTCTTTCTGCTCGTTGCAGTACGCTTGGATCTCCGCTACTGTCGTCCCATATTTTCGTTTTAACTTGTTGATGTGACTGAGTCTTTCATCGAGCTTAGAGATCCTTTCGGGATTGATGTCGATGCGATGACGGTAGTCTCGTAGTGTGTAGAGAGCTTCTTCCAACTCAATGAATGCAGAGTGAAGGGTCGTGCTCACTTCCCCAAGGTCGGCATCCATTGCTACAAGCTCTTTTGCGAGCTGTTCACACCGGTGTAGCTGTGGTAAAACGGATCCGCGTTCCCCTTGCAAAGCGCTTAAGGCTTCATCTAATTTGGAAGCGCGCTCCTCAGCGCTGCAAAGAAGAGTATACTCTTGAAAGAGAGTGTCGTCTTCCTCTTCCTGGAGCTTTGCTTCCTCGATCTCTTCAATCTCTATTTCGCAAATCTCTATCGTACGGATTCGTTCCGCTTCCTTCGACACAAGGGCATCAAGCTCTTGCTGTAGCTTTGACTTCTCCGACCACGACTCTCGGTATTCTACATAGAGGGGAGTGTTCTCACCATACAAATCCAGCAGCCCGCGATGTTGTTCGGGAGTACGTAGAGATTGGTTGGCGTGCTGGCCGATAATTTCAAAAAGAAGTTCGCCTATACGCTCCAGCAACGCTGCTTGTGCGATCTGGTTGTTGATAAATGCGCGAGAGCGTCCATTTGCTAAAATTTCTCTTTTGAGAAGGATTTCGGAGCCGTCGCTATCCAAGTGATCGATTCCCGACTCTTCGAGCAGATGAGCAACTAGAGGACATTCGTTAATAGAAAATAACGCTTCGACAGATCCTTTATCGGCTCCTTTTCGCAGAATGGAGATATCGACTTTTTCTCCACGGATCAACGACAAAGCGTGTAGAATCGCAGATTTTCCTGCACCGGTTTCGCCGGTGAGGACGTTAAGGCCGTGTTCAAACGAAATGTGAGCTTCTTCGATTAGGACAAGGTTACGGATTTTTATTTGGTTGATCATCGGGGTGAGAATCCTTTAGTAATTGGAGCAGTTTCCCATCGGTGACGTCTTTGATCCAGCCATCGCGATTCCATTCAGAAATTTTGAAAACTAGGTTGTTTCCCATAAGACCGACAGGTTTAAGGACTAGTGGTGAGTCTTTTTTGAAGAAAAAGATTTCATACTGACCTAGATCAGGAGTGTTATCAGGTGTGAATTCGGTTCTACCGATGGGGATGGCAGCATTTAGCGATGTCACTAGTGCGGCTTGTTGTTCACCGTTTAGCGTGTAGGTCTTTCCTTTATAGACAACGCTAGCCCCCTTCACTTCTTGGAAATTGACTTTAAGGTCGGAGGAGGAGCTTGAAGTGAAGTGCGGAAGAAAATTCACTGCCAGCAGGAACATAACCGCAGCAATAGAAAGGAAAATAAGCAGTTGTACTGTACGGTTGTTCATGAGATTGGCCCCCTCATATTAGAGATTTGGATAAAATCAGTATTTTCAATTTCTTACCGAATAGAGTCAAGAGTTTTGAAATGCATTTTTCCCACCTCAGGGAGAGCGTCCTCTCCATACTTTTGGACATACTCTCTTCCCGCTTTAATCGTCGCAGAAGAGGCCCCTTTAGGAAATTTCATTCCGTATTTTTTTTCCATGTCGCTGAGTCCCAAGATGAACGCCTTTCTGGCGAGGATCGAAGCGGCAGCGACGATGATGTCGGACTCTCCGCGGTGCCTCTGCGTTAAGTCGATCTCTCCGAGATCTTTTTTTCCTTTAATCGCCTTTTTAACGACGGATTCGTGAGCAAACTGATCGATGGTGACCGTGTGGCACCCGGTTTTTTTGACCAAGTTCTCAATTGTCGTCGCATGCGCCCATCCTAACATGGTGTTGAGGTTTCCAAATTTTGGATACAACTCATTGTATTTGATGGGGTTGATTCTGATAACATAATGGGAGCAGAACGATTCTATCTCTTTTCCCAAACGGATAATTTCAGGATCTTTGATCTCTTTAGAATCGCGTACACCAATTTTCGCCAGGCGTTCCACCTCTTCCTTTCCACCGTATACTCCCGCAACGCAGAGGGGACCAAAAAAATCACCCTTCCCTGATTCGTCGATACCAATTCTCGCTGTAAGTGAATGATTCTCTTGTGGAATAGCGGTGGCGTGAGTGAATTGAAAAGATTTCAGAATCTGAGGTTCCAAATAAAATTCGATCAGCTCATCCATCCCTTTCCCTTGAACGACTAGTTTCCCCGACTGATAAAAAGTACAGCTGACGTTGCTTTTTTTTGCTTGGAAGATGGTATGGGGAGGTTGGGAAAAAGTGTAGCCCATCTCTTTCAAATCTTGATGCAGCCGGTTTGCTTCGACGACGGGGACGTTGGCAACGAAAATCCCCTTTTTGGGTGTTTGACTCATAGGTAATTCTTATTCATTTGGTTGCATTCATTTGTTTTTTGGTGTATAACTCGGCTTTAACAAGAGTTTGTCATAAGTTCCTTTCCATCGCGGATGATCTCTGTCGTCTCGCGATAAAGAATGTGTGAACTTATTGTCTACTACTGTGACAAATAGG
>CAMFKA010000018.1 GCA_945957185.1 uncultured Chlamydiaceae bacterium
CAAAAGGCAAAGTTCCAGCCCACATAAAAGAAAGATCTTTTAATCATCCAAAAACAGGCAATCACATAGTATTAATTCTCAATGAAG
This sequence comes from uncultured Chlamydiaceae bacterium, assembly GCA_945957185.1. Classification (GTDB taxonomy): domain Bacteria; phylum Chlamydiota; class Chlamydiia; order Chlamydiales; family Parachlamydiaceae; genus CAMFKA01. The sequence goes on from CAMFKA010000018.1 coordinate 88, forward strand.
TAGAAGACCCACGTCAGCCATCTTGCAATTTTCGTTATTCGTTAGTGTCGATTCTGTTTATCTCTTTAATGGGTATTTTGTGTGGAGCAAAGGATTGGGAAGAAATTGTACAAGCTGCCAATGGAATGGAAGATTGGATACGTAAATATGTCGATATTTCATCTGGAATTCCTTCGAGCAAGACATTAAAACGCGTTATGAGCCTCATTCCTACGGACTCGTTAAAACGTTTACTAGATTGTTTAAGGTCAAACTTCACAGAAGGCGATATCATTGCGATAGATGGAAAAACGCTGCGTGGTAGTCGAGGGTGGAGTGAAGAGGATCGTCCACTTCACTTATTGCATGCCTGGAGTACTGACCTTGGAATCTGTTTAGCACAAGTAGCTGTAGAGGAAAAATCCAATGAAATCACAGCGTTCCCAAAATTGGTTGAACGATTGGAGCTCAAGGGAATGATTGTTACCGCGGATGCTTTAAATACTCAAAAAAATAACGCTGCTGCGATTGTTAATCAAAAGGCAGACTACGTATTACCTGTAAAAGGGAACCATAAAGACCTTTATGAAGATATAGAGCTACTTTTTGAAGATGCGGATAAAAAATGTTTCAAGGGTGTTGATGCGGCAGAAGAGCACAATCAAGAAAAATCTGCAGGAAGAGTAGAAGAACGAAGCTATCAGCTTTTGGATGCAGAAGGTCTCATAGCAGTAAAAGAATGGCCTGGTTGTTCTAGTGTTGGGCGAGTGATTAGGAAGAGAACAAAAAAGGGAAAAACGTCGATTGAAACTTGTTATTACATAACTACTCTAGAGCTTGATATAGATAGATTTTCTAAGAGTGTTAGGAAACATTGGGGAATCGAGAATGGCTTACATCTGGCTTTAGATGTAGTTTTTGAAGAAGATAAGCATCGTTACCAAGATAAGGTTGGAGCAGCAAACTTATCACTATTGAGGAAGGTAGGATTAGCAATTTTAAGTAAAGATACAATGCTTAAATGTGGAAAACCGGCAAAGCAAATGCGAGCCGCAACGTCTGCAGGGTACAGAGATCATTTAATCAAAAATTGTTTTTAATGGTCAGTCACCTGAGGCCGTGGGCTTTCGGATTGATAATTTTTTGTGTGGGGTTTATGATGGATTCAATCCTCAAAGACAAAGACTAAGGAGAGTTTAGTCATGACCGAATACGCCCCCTTCCTTCCCTATGCTAAGCAATCCATTTCGGAGGCTGATCAGCAGGCTGTTGCTAAAGCGTTAGCATCCAATGCGATCACTCGAGGTCCCTGCGTTGAAGCTTTTGAGGAAGCTATCGCCAAACAGTGCGATGCTAAATATGCAGTCTGCTTCCACACCGGTACCGCTGCGCTCTCCGCCGCATACAACGCCGCGGGATTGACTGTTGGCGACCGTGTCATTACCACACCTAACTCGTTCGTTGCCACGATTGGCCCCGCATTGCAACAAAAAGCTACTCATGTCTTTGTCGACATCGACCTTGAAACCGGAAATCTCGATTTAGAACAAGTGAAACACAACTTAGAGGTGCGTTCGACAAGAGGAAAAACTTTTATTGTGCCGGTCCACTTCTCGGGAATCGCTGTCGATATGAAAAAATTGGATCAAATGCTTGCGGATCCAGAAATCATTATTATCGAAGATGCCGCACATGCTATTGGCTCTTACTATCCCTCGGGGGAAAAAGTGGGAAGCTGCGTCTACAGCCAAATGACAATTTTTAGCTTTCATCCCGCTAAAACGATTACTTCGGGAGAGGGAGGTGCCGTAACGACAAACGATCCTATTCTCTACCATCTGCTGAAACGATACCGCAATAATGGAATCGAAAGAGACTCTAATCTATGGGCAGAGGTGGACCCCAACGGTGGGTACGAAGGGTATTACCAAGTGGAAGAAATTTCCAACAACTATAACGTCACCGAAATGCAAGGGGCGCTAGGGCTGAGCCAGCTGACACGCCTAGGAGAATTTGTAGAAAAGCGAAGAGCGCTCTTGAAAGCGTATCGCAAAGAGTTCGAAGGGTTCTCTGCCGTCAAGATGTTTACAGATCGCTATGACGACGCAACCGCGTTTCACCTCTGTGTGGTACAAATCGATTTTGCCGGGTTGAAGTGGAAACGAGCCGAATTTATGAGCGAGTTGAAAAATCGCGGGGTGGGAACGCAAGTGCACTACATTCCTCTCTATCGCCATCCGGTGTTTATTAGAGCTTCCGGAGATATCCACGAGTACTTCCCAAAAATGGAGCAATACTATGCGGAGGCATTAACGCTGCCTCTCTACTACGACATGACAACCGAAGACGTTGTCCGTGTTGCCGATGCCGTGAAGTCCTTAATCTCCAGTCCGAGGATGACGTAGGAGATAATCTAGTCTTTATGTCATTGGTAATTAACATCCATTGAAAAGAACAAGACAACGCGGAGACACGGAGACGCAAAGGCGCAGAGTTTTTTCATTTATAAATCTCCGCTTTGAATGATTTTGACCCACAGGAGTTAGACTCCGATCGCCCTGTTAAAAGTTCCCGGTTTTAGAATTGCAACACAAAATTCGGTGTGTTATGAGCTGAGTGAACAGGTTTAGCAATCTTGAGGGAAGGCGTTGAGTTTATTAGGCAAGCTTTTTGGATTTTTTTCCTACCGTCAGCGGTTTTTGACTCCTGCCGTCGCTTATATTTTATGCACTCCCTATCCCGTCTATGTCGTCATTGAAACGTGTAAATTTTGGATACGGCAATACGAATGGCAAGTAGAGGGGAATCACCTTCAAAAAGAGCTGAATGATCTGCTGAGCAATGTCAGTGTTTACCCGTTTATGAAAGCGGATCCCGAGGGATCGGAGGAGCTAATCCGCAGCATCAACAATGGCTTCGCAGCAATGGCGCTCCAAAATACGACGGAAGACCCTCGGTTTTATGTACTTGGTGACGGGTATTCCCGTTTGAAGACGCCTTCTATCTCCACCAAAGATATCTACGAAAAATGGAACGAGTACCGCAAAGGGGGACAATCTTCCACCGCAGATTATGAACAGATGCAAGAGATGACGGAAGCGATCAGAAAGCAGCTGCTTCAACTGGGCTACACTTATGCTCTTTTCCAAGGGCATGAACTCTCTACGCAGAGCTACGCCAATTTAACATTGGAGAGTCTTCCTAGAATTGTCGAGATGACGAGACGTCTCGCGGCAACACATCAATTGCTGGGAGACAATCCCTCTAAACCAAGCCAAATGGTTGCGCTTTACACCGAAATACGAAGAGAACGGGAAGCGGCAGAGCGCACTTTCGATAAATTTTACGGCACTTTTCGGGAAGGTCACCGTTTTACTATTAAAGAGTTGGATCCTCTAAGAAAGAGCTTTATCGATTTTTCGACTCATTTGACAGAGTTTATCGATCAAAAGGCGAATGGACTAAAATCTTCCGATAAAGATCCTGTAGGATTTAGCGACGTCATTTGGGCAAAAGATAAACTAATCGAAGAGTTGTATGCCCTACAAGAACCTGTTTTACAGCATACTCTCACAGTGAAAAAATGGTTCTATTACGCTTTTCTTTCTCAATTCCTTTTTCTCCTATTGGTGGTGTGGTTTTTGGTAAAACACCGCGGACTAAGTATCCACCTGATTGCTTTGCGGGACCACATTAATAATCTTGCCAAAGGCGATCTTTCCTACTGCTTTACAACACAAGAAAAAGACGAGTTCGGGATCATTGGTAAAGCTGTTGATAAAGTTGTAGACGTCATCGGGATTATCGTCGGTGATTTGGTTTCTTTCAGCAAACAGATCGAAGAGATTACTGTACGAGTGTCGTGGGCTGTACGTGAACAGGAAGAAACGCTTTTGGAGCAAGAGAAAATCATCGTGGAGGGAAAAAAATCCGCGCAACAGATCTCGGAACGAGCGAGATTTCTGTCGAATCTCCTTAGCGAAATGTGTGAATCATCTCAATTGACGGTACAAGCAGAGCACGCGCACAGCGATCTGAAAAAAATGCGTCTAAATATGGATGCTCTTGTACGTGCTTCGGGAGACTTTTTAACAAATTTCAATGCTTTTTCCGATAAAGTGATGAGCACACAAAAGAAAGTTAATTTTATGGATCACCTTGGCGACCAAGCCAAAATGTTGTCTCTAAACGGTAAAATCGAAAATGCAAGCATTTTAAAGACGGCGGCAAATTTTTCTGAAATTACCAAAAAGATAGAACGGTTCTCCGATAATAGTGAAGAGGCAACTTCCCGCATTAAGAAAATTATTAAAGAATCGATGGAAGGCGTAAAAGCGGTGAAGATAGAGTCGCTGCGCTGCCTAAGCGAGATCAGCGCAGGGGTAGGACAATTAAATCTTGTCAGCATGCAACTGGAAGAGATCGCAAAATTAGGGGAAGATCAGCAGAGGAAGTTCTTAAAAGTAGACGAATTGATGAAGGTGCAAGCGGCATCGTCGCAAAAGGTGATCGAGAACATACAGAACTTGTTGACTCCGGCGAATGAAAACGCCGCTTTGGTCCATCAGATTCCAAAGATTTTGGGCGATATCATCGAACATCAAAAAAAATTGACGCATGTGATCGGAAAAGTGAGGTTTAATCATGAATCTCAATGATAAAATCCGTCGCTTTCTTCTGAAATGCACCTACTCTCAAAAATTAGCTGTCGTTCTATTGTGCACCTTTCTCTCCTTTATTTTTATTGTAGGGGGACTTTGGTTCACTTCTCAGGGACTTTATCAACAGGCTAAAAACGATAGCCGCACCTTTTTATTCCAACAGAAGATGGGGCAGCTGACCAATAACCTCCAAACATATCGGTTGGAGGCTCTTTATTCCCGAATAAACCCTAAAGCTGCCGACCGCCCTGCTCTTGACAGCATCGCTGAAGCTGTCGATCACGAATTAGATCAGTTTGTGACCTTCTTAAAAGAGTACGTCTCCAACGAGAGCTTTAAGTTATTTCGTCAAAAGCTGCAGTTCCACGTCGAAGAGATGGAAGACTTCGTAAAAGATTGGAACGAGCTTAAATCGCTATCTCAAAGTATCGACGCCACGTCTTTCGATGAAAAAGCACATCAATTGTTTGTGAATCTGAGAAGCAGTCAAATTAAATTGTGGGAGTTCTTCCGATTGTATTGGAACGATGACGAAGGAACCAAGCGTCTGATTGATCTCTCTTTCGATACTCTGCCGGAACTAACAGATCTGACTGTTAACTTTTTTTCAGCGGCGTTTGATGTTCCTCCAAGAGGAGAATTCAAAACCTCCGAGTTAGAAACCTTGGCCTTGCAATTGCAGGAGGTGTTGAACAAAATTGAAGTGCAAATGAGCGGTTTAGAAAGCCTTATCGACACGCCCTTAGAAAGAGATACGCATCAGTTCCTAGAGGAATCACTTGTCAAAATTTCCGGCGCAGCCAACCTCTTTATCGCTAAAGCTTCCTCTACAGATACGCAAGAAGCCTCCTCTCTGTATGTGACAACGCGCGAGGCTGTAAAATCTTTTGGGGGTGTTCAGGATAAGATTTACGGGTTCTTAAGGCAAATGCTGGATAAGCAGGCAGCGACGATGAAGTTTCGCCTCTATGTCGGATACTTTCTTGTCTTTCTTGCTCTGATTACCGTGTTGATTATTTATTTTGCAAAGGTAGTTTTGCAACCTTTGAAACATCTGTCCGATGCTGCTAACGAATTGGCGATCGGTAAAGTGAACATTCGCATTCCTATCGCCAAAAGAGATGAAGTGGGCGAGATCGCAGAGGCTTTTAACGCGTTGGCGGCTTTTCTTGAAAACACCCTTAGAGAGGTTAAAGGGGTCTCAAATGGGCTTTTAAACTCGGTGCAAGTAATTTTGGATGTCGCTAGGAAATTGGAGCGCAATATTGCCATTCAAGACGCTGAATTGGCGGTTGTCAAGGGACATATCAAGGAGATAGCTATCGTTGTCAAAGAGTTTTCGCTACTCCTTACAAATGTGTATAAAAGCATTAACACAACGACTGGTTTTGCAGATATTGGTATGAAAAGCCTTTCTGAGATGGAACATGTCATGCAGCAAATTGTTGATGCTTCAGAGAGTATTGTGGGGACGTTGGGAAAATTAAACCGCAAAATCTGTTCGATTAATGAAGTGATCGGAACGATTGTAAAAATTGCCGATCAAATTAGTTTGTTATCTCTGAACACCGCTATACAGGCAAATAAAGCGGGGCCTGAGGGCAAAGGGTTTACTGTTATCGCAAAAAAAATTCGAGAACTTTCCGGTCAGACAGCTTCTTCTACTCTAGATATCGAAGACACTGTCAGAGAGATTATCTCGACTGTAGATGCTGCAACAAGGGAAGTAAACCAATTTCTGGAACAGGTGTTGTCGCAGGTGAAGGACTCCACACAGTTAAGCGATGAATTTAAAAAATTGATCCACTTCTTCCAGCACCAAGTGGAAGTGTTTAGCAGCGTTAATGAAGATATGGCTAGACAAGCGGAGAGCGCAACAGAGCTGCAAGAGATGCTGAAAGGGATTTCAGATGCCTCCAAAAGGACTACGTTATCTGTAGGGCAGTTTTATCGTGAAATTGAGTCTCTGCACCAATCGACGACAAATTTGGTCGAAAAAATTGATAGTTTTACTCATCCAAGTTACATTTTATTAGCTGCCGGGACCGCGGCGAACGAAGAGAACGATGAAACATTTCGTTCTACCGGGAAAAATCCGACTTTTCCACAGTCAAACGCGGAAAAGTCTTGACTATTCCGCATTTGACTGCAAAATAGTCGGGTATGGAACGGTATCAAAAAAAAGCAATTCTCGCAGATCTTCATAAAAAGATGGTGCTCTTAGCCGGCCCTCGGCAGGCTGGAAAGACAACTCTAGCGAAGTCGATCGCAACCGAATTTTCCTCATCATTGTATTTGAATTTTGACAGCGCAACAGATCGAAAGATAGTCCATGAAACGTCTTGGCTTCCTTCGACGGAATTACTGATCTTTGATGAAATTCATAAAATGAAAGATTGGAAAAATTACCTTAAAGGAGTTTTTGACACCAAATCTCCTCATCAAAAAATACTAGTAACTGGAAGTGCGCGATTAGAGGTTTTTAATCAGGTTGGAGACTCATTAGCCGGCCGTTATTTTTTGCATCGATTAATGCCGTTGTCGCCTGCAGAATGTGCCAAAGTTGGAGTCGATTATCCATTAGAAAGATTTTTAGAAAGAGGGGGATTTCCTGAGCCATTTTTATCCGATACGCTTGTGGATGCAAATCGTTGGCGGTTGCAATATACAGACAGTTTATTGCGTGAAGATGTTCTTAACTTCGAAGAGATACATAACCTAAAGGCGATCCGGTTGGTTTTTGAACTTTTGAGAGAAAAAGTGTGCTCTCCAATATCTTACTCATCAATTGCTGAAGATGTCGCCATCTCTCCCTCAACGGTAAAAAAATATATTCAAATATTAGAAGCTCTTTTTGTGATATTTAGGGTTACTCCCTATTCAAGAAATATCGCAAGAAGTTTGCTGAAAGAGCCAAAAATTTATTTCTTTGACACAGGGCTTGTGAAGGGGGATGAAGGAGCAAGAATCGAAAACATGGTTGCAGGTTCCTTATTAAAGCATGTTTATGGGAAAATTGATTATTTGGCAGAAAATTATGCTCTTCATTACCTCCAAACCAAAGATCGTCAAGAAGTGGATTTTGTGCTTGTTCAAGACGATGTTATCAAAGAGATGATTGAGGTAAAAAAATCCGACGCTTCGCTTAGTAAAGGGATTGATTATTTCCATAAAAAATATTCGTATTCGGCTTGTCAAATTGTTAAAGATTTGAAACATGAGAAAGTGACTGAAGGGGTTCCTATCCTTCGTATGGATCGTTATTTGAAGAATCTGTTTCTCTAAGAGGGTGTTTACAAAGTTCGATCGGATGATTTGTGTGCTAAAATCGGTTATAAGCCTGTAAAAAAATTTCGCAATATAAATTTATATTCCGAAATTTTTTTACAGGCTTATAACCGATTTCTAGCAGCAAAGCATCCTGATCACACTTTGTAAGCACCCTCTAAGAATAGGCAAGGATCAAAGCCCTGGAGATGCTTGAGGCTTTTGCATCGGAATTGCCCTTCAGAATATGTGCTAATTTCAATCCTTCTTCCACGCGCCCCAGCATAAAAAATGCTTTGCAAAGATTCAGAAGAGTGGGAGCGTGATCCGCTTCCAACGTCAATGCACGGTCAAATTGTATCAACGCTTTTCCGGGATTTCCGACTTCAAGGTACAATGCCCCCAACGTTTGCGCATCGTAGGAACTTTCAGGATCAAGGATGATCAAAGCTTCAAAGAATCGAAGCGCAATATCATACTTCCCTTGGCGTAAATACGAGTACCCTGCATAACGAAGATCGCCGATCTGATCCTCAGTGACATGCATTTTTTCTCGCCAATTGACCTTTGTCATCTTTTATCCCTGTACGAATCTTCCGATATTACCAATAATTTCGCCAAGCCAACTGTTGATGGCGCCCATTTGACCAAAACACTCTTTTAGGGTTTGCTTCTCTTTTCTTTCGTCTTCGTCATCCGAGTCGTAATTGTCTAAAAATTCTTCCATTTTGGATTGAGATTCCTCGAAGCTAGGCGCAATGCGATGCCTTTTGTTAAATGGAGACCGACGCATCTCTTTAAACTCTTTCGGAGCGCCAAACATCGCCCAAGGTGTGTGTGCGGTTCGAATTCCAAGCAGTAAGTCAATTTCAGGAAGCTTGGGGTAGTTGTCACTGATTTGCGTGTGCGTCGGAATCGCCGATGCTTTCGCCATTTGAATTTCACTTTCAAATTGACGAATCATCTCGCTGCGGATTGCGTACTGGTTGTAGACGCTGAGGTCTAACTTGTCGATAGTAGCCATAAATATTTCTTCCCTAGCAGAGACTTCTCTGTACTTCCATTGTATCAGTCGAGGGTTAAATTGTAAAATTCTGCAAAAATGTGGCTCATCACACAAATGAGTACTCAAAGGCCTTGTTGCATAATTAATCACCACTGAGCCACTGAGAACACTGAGAGTTTTTGAGAATTATGAGAATAGCATATCTTTCAATTATCGTTTCATCGTTTTATCGTTTCATCGTTGAGATAAAGTTTGAGGCAAGAAAACGATATAACGATATGACGATGTAACGATAAAACGATAAAACGATAATTTTGCAAATCAGCAATCATTCAAAATTTCATTCAATAAATGTAATCGTGTTTATTTGAACATGACAATTGCAAGGAAGACGCAGACAGCAAAATAGCAATTTATGAGAAACTGGGGATTTTCTCTACGGTAGGTACTCGTTTGTGTGATGATCCAAAAAACTCATTCTCTCATTTACTCTCAGTGAGCTCAGTGGCTCAGTGGTAAAAATCCCAGCAGGAATCGCTGCAAAAATGCAGGGGTGTGGTATCATTTCGTTACCTCTACACAAAGGATTACACGTGCAATTTCACACTTCAGTGCTCTTGGAAGAAGTTCTCGCTGCTTTCGAAGGGCAATCCCTTAAACATTTTGTCGACGGAACTCTAGGCGCTGGCGGACATTCTGAAGCTATTCTTCAAAAACACCCTGAAATTCAAAGGCTTACGGGAATCGATCAAGATCCCTCCGCTCTCGAAATCGCCAAAAATCGCTTGGAACCTTTCGCTTCAAAAACACACTTCATTCATGGCAATTTTTCCGATATCTCGACCTACGGTTTGCCCCCGATCGACGGATTTTTGGCAGATTTAGGGGTTTCTTCCATGCAACTGGACCGCCCGGAACGGGGGTTTAGCTTCCTGCGCGATGGCCCTTTGGACATGAGAATGAACACAAAAGGGATGCTGACAGCTGCGGACATCGTCAATACTTGGTCTGAACAGGAATTAGGCAGAATTTTCCGCGTGTACGGCGAAGAGAAGCAGTGGCGCCGCGCGGCAGGGCTTATCGTGGAAGCGAGAGAATCAGAACCTTTTACGACAACCCTTCAATTGGCAAATTTGTTTTCGGAAAAACTGTACAAAGGGGCCAAAAAGGGGTTGCATCCGGCAACATTGATCTTTCAAGCGCTTCGCATCGCGGTGAATGGAGAGTTGGAAGTGATTGAAAAAGTTCTTCCGGCTGTGCTAAAACTGATGAATCCGGGGGGGAGAATTGCGATCATCTCATTTCAAAGCCTAGAGGATCGTTTAGTAAAAAATACATTCCGACATTGGGCTGAAGATAAAGAAAGCTCGTCAGGAATCGGTGGGATATTTATCGATAAGACTCCCGAAGGGCGTTTGATGACGCGAAAGCCCGTGGAAGCAACTGAAGAAGAGGTCGCGGCGAACCCCAGAAGCCGCAGCGCAAAGCTAAGGGTATTTGAAAAACGATGAAGTGGCAGATGCTGTATTGTGTGTTGATAGGTGCAATCACGTTGTACGCGCTTATTGAGCAGCAAAACCAATTGACAGAACTGCAGATGTACTTGCCTGTTCTTGAAAAAGAGGTCAAAGCGTTGCGAGAAGAAAATAATGAACTGCGCTTTGAAATTGCTCGTTTTGAGGAACCAAAACGTCTTTTAGGGATATTGGAGCGCTCGGGACAGGCGTATGTGATTCCGGACGATAACGAAGCTGTGGAGATTGTATGGTCTCCAAACTGAGAGTCACAATCCTTGCTATCACGCTGTGTGTTCTATTTTCCCTTTTGATCGTTCAGTATTATAAAATTCAGGTCATAGAACACTCCAAATGGAGAACTTTAGCGGATAAACAACACTTTTTTCTCGTTAAAGAGCCCTTCAAAAGGGGAAGATTTTTCTCTAATACTGCGCTTCATAATAAACAGGCAGACTTGGAAGTTCCTTTCGTCTACGACATCCAAAAATTTCATCTCTATATCGACCCTCTCTCTATCGCCGAGCCCTACCACGCGCCTATCGTCGCCAAAGTTTATGAGATCGTGAAGCCGAGAAAAAGCGAAAAGAAAAAAATTGCAGAACAGTTTCAAAAAAAAAGCCGCTCCCGAAGACTTGCCATGTGGCTATCTCAAGAGCAGCACAGCGCCCTTTTAACCTGGTGGAACGAGTTCATTAAAGGTAAAAGAATCCCTAAAAACGCGCTCTATTTCATTGCCGATTATAAGCGATCGTATCCTTTTGGATCTCTCTTGGGTCAAGTGCTCCACACTGTACAAGACGATAAGGACGAAAAAACAGGACAAATGATCCCAACGGGTGGCCTTGAACTGCAGTTTGATAAATATTTGAGAGGGGTGTCAGGGCTGCGTCGTTTGATGCGTTCTCCTAAGAACGTTTTTGATACGGGAGAGCTTTTGCAAGCTCCTGAAGATGGAGCCGATGTTTACCTTACTATCAATCATACTCTACAGGCTATTGCCGAGGAAGAGGTCGAACGTGGAGTGAAAGACGCCGAAGCTCTTGCAGGTTGGGCAATCATCATGGATCCCTGGACGGGAGAAATTCTCGCGCTAGCGCAATATCCCTATTTTTATCCGGAATACTATCGGCACTATTTTAATGATCCAATTAAAATCCAGCATACCCGCGTACGTGCCATTACCGATGCTGTAGAACCTGGCTCAGTGATGAAGCCACTGAATTATGCCATCGCGCTGACAGCTAATCAGCTTTCTAAAAAACCGCTGTTCGATCCGGAAGAATTGGTTTCCACCACAAACACCATGTTTGCCGGCAGATCAAAACCTCTTGTAGACGGCGTTCCAAGGCCGTTTATGAATATGAATATGGCAGTAGCTAAGTCTTCAAACGTCTACATTGCGAGAGTAGTGGAAAAGGTGGTCGCTACATTTGGAGCCCCGTGGTATCGTGAAATGCTGACGAAATTAGGGCTCACAAAGCCTACGGGAGTGGAACTTCCATCAGAGTCGTGGGGATTTTTACCCACTCCCGGAAAAAGAATGAAGAATGGGATGCTGGAGTGGTTGCAAGGAACCCCGCCCTCACTTTCGATTGGATACAGCTTGCAAACGAATTACATGCAGCTTGCACGCGCGTATAGCGTTATTGCCAATGGCGGAAAATTGATCCAGCCCACTTTCATCAAAAAGATCGTGAAAGGAGATACGGTTATTTTCGATAACACCTCCGAGGATCGATGGGAGCAGGCTCCTAGAGTGATCCCTGAAGATGTGGCAGCGCGTGTGCTGACAGCGATAAAGTATGTGACAAAACCGGGGGGATCAGCAATGCGGGGAGATGTTGTGGGTTATTCGGAAGCAGGAAAATCGGGAACGGCAAAAAAGAATCAGGACGGAAAGTATTCTGATTACCATTACCGCGCGACATTCATTGGCATAACCCCTGCAAATAAGCCTCGGTTAGTGATATTGGCGGGCATGGATGAACCAAAGTATGGATATGTTCCGGGGATTGGAAAAAAGCATAACGGGGGTGTGTGCACAGCGATGGTGTTCAGTAAACTTGCTGCAAGGGCGTTAGAGTGTCTACAAGTACCTCCGGATGATGTTGCTTCTCTGCCGAAAAGCGACCGCAGGTACCAGCCGGGAAAAAAAGACTGGTGGGATGAAAATCGGCTGTTGCAAGAAATGTACAAAAAATAGAATAAGTAGAGATCAGCTCTAAATCTGAATGATAGATAAGCCATGAAACTGAAAAAAATTATCAAAGACATCCCACAAGCCCAGGTGAAGGGTTCGAAAGAGATCGAAATTACCGGAGTTTCTTCTAATTCAAAACTTGTATCCCCCGGAAACCTATTTGTCGCCCGAACGGGACAAAAGGATAATGGGATACAATATATTCCTGAAGCTATCTCCGCAGGCGCTGTTGCTGTTGTTACAGACATGTACGATCCCACCCTTTCCGATGTTGTCCAGGTGATTCACCCTGATCCCGGCGCCATCGAGGGCGCATTAGCTTCCGAATATTATCAACACCCCTGTAATGACCTATTCACTGTGGGTATCACGGGGACGTGTGGAAAAACGACGACATCGTACATTATTAAAAGCCTTTTAGATCAGTTGGGAGGCTGTGCCGGAGTGATAGGAACGGTTCAGTATATCATCGGACAAAACCGCTATCAAGCCAACCGCACCACTCCCGATGTAAGCACCAATCACAAGTTATTGAGAGAGATGATCAACCAAAAGTGCGATTCAGCTGTTATGGAGGTTTCTTCTCACGCATTAGACCAGAAGAGAGTGGACAAAATTCGTTTCAGCGTTGGAGTGTTCACCAATCTATCTCAAGACCATTTGGATTACCACGAAACAATGGAAGAGTACTTCGCTGCTAAAAAGAAGTTGTTTCTGCAATCCGATAAAGCTGTTCTGAATGCTGACGTACCCCAAACTGAAGAAATTATCCGTAGCTTTAATGGCCCTGTATTGACCTATGGAATTGATACTGTTGCAGACCTCACTGCCACCGACATTTGCTATTCGACTCAAGGCACCACTTTTCTATTAAATTACAAAGGGCTTTCGGTTTCTGCGCAGCTGCCGCTCATCGGGCGACACAATATTTACAATGCATTAGCAGCGGTAAGTGTTGCGCTGACTCGAGGACACGACCTAAAAGCGATTGCGGCGGCTCTCTCCAACGTCACGCAGGTGGCAGGAAGATTGGAAGCGGTTCCAAACTCATTAGGATTGAATATTTTTGTCGACTTTGCTCACAAAGAGGATGCTTTAAAGAAAGTGTTGGAAAGTTTTAGTGGACTTCCGTTCAAACGAAAGATCGTTATTTTTGGATGCGGTGGTGATCGCGACCGCACAAAGCGTCCAAAAATGGGAGCTATTTGTGAAAACTACGCCGATGTTGTCATTATCACCAATGATAATCCCAGAACAGAAGATCCTAAAGCAATTGCACAAGAGATTTTGGCAGGCTTTAAAGATCCTTCTTTTCCGATTGTTGAACTCGACCGAAAAATAGCCATCGCAAAAGCAATTGCGATTGCAACACCGGAAGATTGTATTTTAATCGCCGGCAGAGGACACGAGTCACATCAAATTTTTGCGCATCAGACTGTCCAATTTGAAGATTGCAAAGTGGCGGCGCAGCTTTGCGAACAATTTGCTAACCGAGAACAATATGTTTAATACTTTTAGTGTCTTAGTCGCTCGCTGGACGACGATATTTGCGCTTTTGTTGTTGATGTCTGCGTGTACTCCGCACGCTCCAATTGTCTCCCCGATGATTGACTTAAGCGAAGTGACTGCCGACTCCTATAGTCCGGATTACCGCCCTTCTTTCCAGATGTCTTCTCCTCGACAAGAGATCGCTGCTGCCAAGTTTAAAAAGCCTTCTCCACGCCCTTTCGTCATCATGATCGATCCGGGTCATGGCGGTGAAGACCTCGGTACAACTTCGACGATAGCGACATCGTACCATGAGAAAGCAGCAAATCTTGCGACGGCGCAAATTTTGCAATCATATCTTCAGCAGCTTGGCTTTCACACCATGATGACGCGTCATCGCGATGTTTTTATTTCTTTATCGCAGCGCTCTCAATTTGCGAACGAACAAAATGTTGACCTCTTCGTCAGCGTCCATTACAACTCGGCACCGGCGCCGCAGGCTCACGGCATCGAAGTGTTCTACTACAACTCTTCAGAAAATAAAGAGAGGGCAAAAGCCTCCAAAATGTTAGCGGAAGATGTGTTGTCAAATGTACTTGCTCTGACCGGTGCAAAATCCCGCGGAGTTAAGCATGGCAACCTTGCAGTCATTCGAGAGACAAAGATGCCGGCAATATTGATTGAAGGGGGATTTTTCACTAATGCTGAAGAGTTCGCCAAAATCAAAGATCAAGCCTACATCAAAAAAATTGCGCGTGGCATCGCTCAAGGAGTGATGGAGTATACGAACCGAGGGAAATCCGTCCTCGGCGCGAATTGAACGCGCGACCTGTCGCTTAGGAGGCAACCGCTCTATCCACTGAGCTACGAGGACATCGGCGCTATTATGCCAAAATTTTCTTTCCTGTTAAAGGGCGAAATCTTATTCTCTTCTTTTACCCGGAGATAAAATGTCGCAAGCAGATATCGGCTTAATAGGTCTCGCCGTTATGGGCCAAAATTTGGCGATGAACATGAACGACCACGGCTTTGTCGTCGCTGTTTATAATAGAACGACTTCTAAAGTGGACGAGTTCATGGAAGGGGCGGCGAAAGGATCGCAGATCGTTCCCACACACTCTGTCGAACAACTGGTACGTTCTCTTAAGCGTCCTCGTCGAGTGATGCTGATGGTTAAAGCCGGTCAGCCTGTTGACGAATTCATCGCCCAACTTTTGCCATTCCTGGAATCCGGAGACATCATTATCGACGGCGGAAACAGCCTTTTTACCGATACCAATCGCCGCGTGGATGAACTGCAGAAAAAGGGAATTCTTTATATTGGTGCAGGGATATCCGGAGGGGAAGAAGGCGCACGGCATGGACCTTCCATTATGCCGGGAGGCAACCCCGCAGCGTGGCCTTTCTTGAAACCTATTTTTCAGGCCATCAGCGCAAA
>CAMFKA010000019.1 GCA_945957185.1 uncultured Chlamydiaceae bacterium
GCTCATCCCTTCGAAATAAATCGACGGTTTTACTAATGATGTCTTTGTAATTAAAAGTCACAATGATGGGAATTCCTCTTCTTCTCCACTTCACCATTTTATCTTGCAATGAGGTTTTTGAGTTATCGATAACAAGATTAATGGGAAATCCTTCAAACAGATTTCGTTGAAACAGTTCATTCGTAATACTTAACAAATGCATTTTGCTTTCCTTAGAGTCTTTACCGGATAGTTCGCAAATCACAACTTGAGAGGGTGCAAGAACAGGTAAAAATCGCAATCCATGGTTGTCTGAATGCACTTTGATTAAGAGATCAAAAACACGTGAAGTGACTCCCCAACTGACCAGCGATATCTCGCGACCATCGTCTTCTTTATTCGAAAAAAGGTCGTTCCATATTGTTATTGTAGCAAGAGTACATGGTTTTGATGCATTTAAATATAGTTCATAGGTGAGAGGGACTATTTTTCGAGAAGCGACTTTAAAAGCACAAACTCCCTCAAGAAACGTTTTCGATAATACATTGGAAATTTTAGACGCGGCCTTTGTCACTTCTTTTTTTTCAACGAGAACATACCCTTGCTTCCAAAATGTAGGTACAGGACCTTCTTCTTTCACCAAAACTTCTGGATGCGCTACAAAAGGAGTGTTCATAGAAAAAGGAAGGGAGGTTTCTAATGCGACTTTTCCCTTGAGATGCGCTAAAACCATAGGATCTAACCGCACTACTGGAGAATTGGAAGTAGTCGAAGATCCTTCTTTCAGACACAGAATCTCACTTGGAGCTAGTTCGTAAAATGGAGGACGATGCATCATGAAGGTGAGTTCATTTCCTAATTCGTTTTGTATCAATATGGATTTGAAAATAATCTGCAATCGCTCTGAAAAGTCAGCATAGAGGCGTGACAACACGCTAAAAGTTCTTAAAGAGTATGTCTCGATCATTCCGGAAGTTCTTAAAACTTCTTCATACCACAATTCGGGGTCTATTTCTTTTTTGTGAGACAAATCGAGTGAGCGCTCTACATCCATATGGCGGTGATGGGGCCCTCTTGGTGGTGTTAGAGGATAGGATTGTGTTGAAGAACATGGTCTTTGTAGTGATGACATCTTTAAACCTTGGTTTTAGATGAATCCTACTTTTAGATGTCATATTTGGCAAAGAGTTTTTGAATCACTTTCTGTATAACAACCTGTTTAAAGTTGTATTGCTTGAGCAAGATCGTCGTGGTCAAAAGCAGAAGCCATACGTTCGATCTCTGCAGAACTAATATGAAACAATTTTGCCTCTTTGCGCCATGTGTTGACAGCGTTGCCAACTTCCCTAATTATTTGTACGGCTTGTTTTTCATCTACTCCATAATCTTTTGCAACCGATAATGCCAACGACAATGAAGCTGTTCCATCATACAAATCTATTGCTGTTGTTAGTATTCGTGGTTTTAGCTGGATTGGAGTAGGATTTACATCATAAAGAGGCGATAGGGTCCAGCCTCTGAATCGTTCATAAAGAAAGCCATGGTTTCTAAGATGGTCATCCGTATTTGAAATGAGTATGCTAAACACTATTCTTTTCCATAATTCAACCATATCCCTTTGGGGATGTGCACCATGTTGTCGTATTGCATCTACAATTTCCAGATAACTATGTTCTTCATTATCTTGAGCGCCAATCATACTCATGGCGGATAAAAACGGAATGCGTTTGGTGAATTTACGATCAAATCTTCTCACAATAAGTGTGGGTTTATTCGCGATTGGCTCTATACGCCATTCAGGAACGCATATACCTGCTTTGGAGGCAAGTTGTAAGGCGACAGCCTCCCAAAGCACAGTTGAATACTCATCGTCTTTGCGTGGAAATTTGGCGATCGCTAATTGTCCATCTTTGTCACGTATAGAGGCTTTAGGTCTAGCCCCTCCTAAAGAGGATCCAGGGGCAAGGAGAAGCCTGAGATCTTCATCACTTTCTTTGTCTTCAAGAAGCTTCTCCGTTGCCGACAAAAGTTTTGGTAGTTCGATAAGAGGTGGTATCGGAGGAGAATCTGAGTGTTGTAGAAATGGACCGCCAAGAGTTTCGCTAAATCGTAAAGAGCCTTGCCTCGCTTCATCGTATACACCGAGCAGATAATCGATCTCGGTAAGCGTACGGAGCGGTTTATTAAGAGCTCTCGCAGAACGCGTCGCTACTCGACGCATCAATACACGTCCCCATCTATCAGGTGCAGAATCTCCTATTGATCCAAATATGCTTTGATCCGCTCCTGTGTGATAAATTCCTTCGTTTAATTGGAGAGCGGGTTCCAAAGAAAAGCGTTCCTTAAAATTAAGCCAACTTTGCTCATATTGAAAAGAAACGCCTTCTTTTCCTCTACTTGAGCGACCCCAAAGCCGTCCCACGTGATAAAGTGTTCCATCAAGTTCGAGGTATACATACACTTTACGATCACTCATCTTGATCTTCCTTTAAACGAAAATGTGGGTAATACACTCGTCGAGGTAGGTGTTCCTCTTCAAGATCACGGCCTAACACATCTTCATTCATGTCTAAAAGGCTTTCTAAATTCGATACCATTCCAAGTATAAATATCACGGTTGCATAAGTTCCAAATGAGACGGAAGGATCTCCTTTTTCTACTTTAGTTAGAGTGGTGCGGCTAATCGAGGCGCGACTCGCCATCAAGGGCATTGTGATTCGTCTGCGAATTCTTGCTGTGCGTATGCTGTTTCCTAGCTTTCTAAGGGCTTTATTTACCGGGATAGGTAGGGGTGTTTTAGAACTCATTTCACCATCCTAATGTTCATTTTATTGGACGTTACTTCCCTCATTGTACAAAATAGTGAACATTACGTCTAGTGGGGGAGATGTTACCGTCCATAAAGTCTAGTAATGTTCATTATTTTGAACATTGCAGGGGAATTTGTTCAATATCCTGAACATTACTGCCGTTCTAACAACTGCAAAGTCTCGATGTGATCACTGCCGGGAAAGAATAAATAGATCTCTGCAGTTTGGAGCTTCCACCCTGCTTCTATTAAGGCATCCAGATTTCGTTGGCACGACTCCCATCCACAACTGAGATAAATCAATTTCATTCCTGAATCAGCTTTTATAAGAGCTTCGATTGTCTTGTTGTCTAACCCTTTTCTCGGAGGGTCTACGATGATTACATCTTTTCCACTCATTGCTGCTAAGGCTTTTTCAGTTGTTGCACAAGTCCAAGAGATCGATCCCTTTCCCAACAGCTTTCGAGATTCCTTAAATGCGCTTTCACAACTGAGACTTGCTTCATAACACTCCACTTCGACGCCGTTAACGGCAAGGGTCAATCCAATCACTCCCGCGCCGGCATAATACTCGACGACTTTATCGGAAGGCGATACCCACTCCCTAATCTGCTTTAACACGGCTTCGTAGGCATTCAGATTCGCCTGACAGAACCCGGCAGGGTGGAAGCAGCACTTCACTCCGGCAAGCTCTTCCCATAACCACTCTTCTCCAAACTTCAAATCCCACTTCTCCCCAAAAATGACGTTGTCCTTCCGAGTGTTGATGTTCACCCAGATGGAATGCCATAGGGGGGTTCGATCCCAAAGTTCTTGCAATGCGGCCGACGAAATTTCACTGGAACAGACGAGAGCAAGCTGAATTTTCCCCGTGGCGCGCTCAACTGAGCATTGGATGTAGCGGAGGCACCCGCGATGGGAGATCTCGCAATAGGGGTCGATTTGATGCTGTTTTATCCAGCTTTTGATCACTTCCGCTGCCTGATTAATTGCCGGGTGGTGGACTTGACACTCGGGAATAGCGACGACCTTGTGCGATTGGGCTTCGAATAATCCAATTTTTGGGTCTGTAGTAGTTCCTCTCACTGCGAGTTTTGCTCGAGTGCGCCATTCACGCGCTCCCAGGAAGATAACCGGAGCGACAACCCCCTTGACTGCGTAGTATTTTTTTGCGTTTTGGATGAGAGGAATGTCATCCAGTTGAGTTTGATGGACACAGCCGGGACACAGGGGAAAGTGAGGGCAATTTAGATTTTTGGAGAAATGGTTCACGTCAGACCTCTTATGTATCGACAAGAATATTAGCAGATCGAAGCCTCTTTGCGCAGAAAAAACATACCTCCTTAGAAAAGTAATGTTTTTAAAATAAAGTATTTAAATTAAGTAATGTTTTATTGTATCAAAAAATTATGTGTAATGGAGGTTTTTATGCAACAAAGTAGAGATGTTATTTATTTAAATATTTATAGCGGCTCCGTCGACATGTCCGATTACAACCCCCTTGAACATGATAAAACTCCACGATTTCGTTTAGTCCTTGGAGAAAATATCGATGTCGCAGCAAAAATCAAAGCTATCAGTAGAGATTCATTCCTCACTAGGAAGTTGCTGCCTAAAAAAAACGTCACTTTCACTGTCTGCATCTGCGACGGCTCATTCCGACGTTGCGACCTCAATATCCGCAGCTTGATGAAACATCTCAATCTATCCCGTACCGAGGTTCTAGATATTGGCCAAAATAGAAACGGTTTTGAAATTCTTCAGAGAATCGCTATCGTTCGCTCAAGAACTTTAGAAAAAATCAAACAGATTTTAAATAATTGCCAAGTGTTTCAGGGGGGATTAAGAATCAATTTCGTCCCTATCGGCATTCGATCCAAAAATCTCGAAAACATTGTCGAAACTGCTGTGAAATCGACGATAGAAGATGATCCAAATCGAGACCCGGATCAAATCTCCCTTAAAAGCTTCAAACTTTATGGAAAACGCTATTTTATCGAACACCAGGGGGAAGAGGCTTTTAATTTGTTCAATGCGCAATTGATAGGGTCAGGAGGAGGAGGAAAAGTTTACAAAATCACCAATCTCACCGATGGGTATGAATACGCTCTGAAAAAAGCGCGTAAAAAAACACGGGAAGAGCCTAATGAAAGGCCTTTGGAGGCGCTTTCCCGAGAAGCTCGCGTGCTGCGCTGCCTTAATCCCTACGGAGATATTGAAGGGATTCAACACCCTCCTTACTCACCTACAGATGGGGGAATGTTTATCACTCAGCTCTATAGTGGAGATTTGATTTCAGCTTTGCCAAAATTTCAACAGCTGTCTATGCCGCAAAAACTGGAACTTTGCCGTCAACTTCTCAGTGGACTCTGCCACATTCACGATGCCAACTATGTCCATGGAGACATCAAACCCGAAAATTGCTTTGTAGAGCTAGATGGAGACGATCATATAGCGCATTTTGTTATTGGAGATTTTGGTGGAGCTCAGTATGTCGGGAATATGGCAGAGCAATGGCCACATACTGAAAGCTATTTGCCTCCTGATCTCACATCGACAATATTTGATGAGTTTCCTATGTACAAGATTGTGCAAGCTTGCGATGTCTATGCAATGTCGAAAACGTTGATTCAGATGTTTATTGGCTCTATTCCACGTACATTGATTGATTATTCCAACTATAGTTATTACAAAGATCGTCTCTTGGCTGTAGGTGTACCGGGTGAGATCGCGTTTATCATAATGAATGGAATGGCTCCCTATACAATACGCATGGACGCAGGTCAATTGTACTCGCGATACACCGACTCTTTGTGAATTACCAAGAGCCCCCTAAAGCCTTATAAAGCGATATGTAATTTAATAAGGAATCGATTTGTCCTTGCAAACGTACGGTTTCTGAATTCAATAGCGCTTTCTCTGACATCGCAACGCTCATATAATCATTCAGTCCCTTTTCATAAAGCTGTTCAGCGGAGTCTGCAGAGCGTTTGTTGATTTGATAAGCTTGGTTTAAATGAATTTGTCTCTCTTCCCCTTTCTTGTAGCTACAAATCGCATTTTCCGCTTCTTCGAGCGCTTCCAATACTGTTTTTTGATAGCGATACAACGCTTGTCTCGTGACAATTTTGTTGTATTGCACTTCCTGTAACAGCAATTTGCTGTTGAATATGGGGACAAGCAGCTGTGGGCCTGCATACCACGTTGCGCTAGAGGGACTAAACAAATTTCCGGCATTTGTGCTGATATCACCGACAAAGCCTCTAAGAGAAAATCGTGGAAATAAAGCCGCGATGGCGCTTCCGACACGCTCTGTCGCTGCTGCTAACTCTCTTTCTGCTTTTCTGATGTCCGGTCTTCTTCTGAGAAGCTCTGAAGGGACTCCAATCGCTTGTCCTTCAGGGGTGTTAGGAAGTGCAATGACAGGTTCTAAACACTCCGCTAAAGCTCCCGGTGCATATCCTAGAAGGATGGAAAGGCGATGAATGGCTCGCTCAATTGCTACGTGGACGAGGGGGACTTCTGCTAAAAGAGCTTCCTCTTCCACTTCTGTTTTATTTAACGTTAAGTCGTCGACCATGCCTCTCTGCTGCAGCTCTTTCGTTAAGGTCACCAGATTCCTTTGAATGTCGATATTCCTTTCTAAAATCGCTTGTCGTTGTTGATGACCTCTCAATTCGATGTAGTTTTTAGCGATTTCAGCGGAGAGTGTTATCCAAATCCCGCAAAGTTCATCCTCGGCGGCTTGCTCCTGTGCCTTTAGAGCAGCAATTTCGTGTGCTCGGTATCCGAAGAGGTCGATTTCCCATTCGACATCGAAGCCGGCTTCAAAAAAATTAAAGCTTCTGTCGTGCTTTCTAGATTCGATGGGAAGAGAATTCGCTAACAGTCCTGTAACGAGGGCGTCTCTGCTATATTGAACGTGACCGTAGTTTAATGACCCATCAATGTGGGGATATAAATCTCCCTTTTTTCCATTCGCTTCGGCCCGTGCAAGCAATACCCGCATGGCAGCGATATGGAGATCTAAATTCTGCTCTGCAGCGTGTGCGATCAGATCGTTTAATATAGGATCGTTTAATCTCTCCCACCACTCGGTGCAATCACTTTCTGAAATATCCGTAAAGTTGTCTGGTAGCTCCTGATGCCACTCGCAGGGGACTTCTGTGATGGGGGGTTCATAACGCGGTCCAACGGTGCAAGCGGTCAAAACCCATGCGAAGAGTAATAAAAAAAATGGGCTGCTTGGTTTCATTCTCACTCTTTGGGTTCTCTACTATTTTTGATGAAGACATCCATTTGCTGCCCTACATACACGTGATCGCTCTTTTCTTTGAAGGCGTAGATCACTTGTAATACGCGTGTGTCGACTTTTTCTGTGATGTCGTTAGTGAGATTTTGCTTTGTGACAAAATACGGTTCAATTTCTACGAATTCTAGGGGGAACTCTACATGAGGATTTCCTTGTAAAAATGCGACAGCGGGGGCTTTAGGATTAAAATAAGAGGCATCAAATTGATTGATGCTCACTCTCAAATGCATGACATCGACATTTCCGACAATCATTAATGGCACTCTAGAGGCGTCACAGGGAGGGAATTCCCCTTCATGAATTTTGATCTGTAAGACGGTGGCGTCGATAGGGGATCGGATAATTGTTCTCTCTATTTCCACTTGCACACGTTCCATGCTCGCTTTGGCTTGCTCCACTTGCAGCTTTGCAATTGTTAAATCCGGTGCCCATGCTCCGGCTTTAATCTTGTCAAAATCTGCTTGCGCTTGCTGTAGCTTCGCTTCGGCATCTTCAAAGATAAATTTCCTTCGCATCACCTCTTCTTGGCTCATAGCCCCGCTATTTTGTAGTCCCGCAACTCGCTCGTACTGTGTTTTGGCTTGCTCAAGATCGACCTGAACGCTCTTAAGTGCTGCCGCTGCCGCTGCGACATCCTGCGCGCGCGGCAACGCCTGCAGTTTTTTTAGATTTGCTTGCGCGTTTTCATAAGCGAGTTTTTGAGTTTGCAGCTCAGCGGTCAAATCACGCGATTCCAAACGAAAGAGGATGTCTCCTTTTTTCACTTTTTGACCGACGATGACGTCGACTTTATCGATGACGCGGTTGACGGGGGAGCCGATATTGATGTTCTCACTGCTGGGTTCTACAATTCCTACGGCGGTAAGGGAAGATTGAAAGGGTTGTGAAGGCCTTGCTAAGGATGTCCGTGCGGGAGGAGCTTTCTCGGCTTGCTTTTCCTGCCACATAAATCCTGCCACCAAAGCGATACAGGCACCGGCTGCTGCTACAATCCAATAAAAGTAGTTTCTATTCATTCTTTTTTCCCTTCGGGTGTAATTTCTCCGTCACTCATAGGAATGACGCGATCGGCATACGAAAAGATCCGAGGGTCGTGAGTGACGACTAAAATGGCTCTGGAGGGATCTTTTGCTAGCTCTTGTAAAAATTCCATGATTAAAAATCCGGATGCATGATCTAAAGAACTTGTGGGTTCATCGCAGATGATGATGGAGGCGTCATTCATCATTGCTCGTGCAATGGCAATCCGCTGCTGTTGCCCCTTTGAGAGTTTGGAGGGGGAAAAATACGCTTTGTGATCCATTTTGATCCGTTTAAGCAGCTCTAAAGCTTTCTCTTCGGCAGTGCTCTCGTCTAGCCCTTTGACAATGAGGGGCAAAGCAACATTTTCGACGACTGTTAGGGCAGGAATCAAAAAGAGCGATTGAAAGACAATGCCAATGTGATCGCAACGGAAGCGAGCTTTTTCCTCTTCATTCATGTTGTTGATGGTTTGATCGAGCAGGATTAATTCCCCTGCATCAGGAGTCAATATCGTGGCGATAATGGAAATCAAAGTCGATTTTCCCGACCCTGACGGCCCCACCAGCATGGTCAATTTTCCTGTTTCGATTTCGAGATCCGTACTTTTGAGGGCGACAACTTCGCTTTCGCCGCTTCCATACGACTTGCGTATCCCTTTGCATTTGATGGCGATTTTGTTCATTGATTAAGTCCCCATCAACATTTTTGGATCGGCGCGGAACACTTTTTGGATGCTGAGTGCTGCAGTAAAGATGCAGATGACCATGACGACGGTTCCGGTAAAGACGAGCAGCTGCCAAGGGAACAAGAAGGCGAGAGAGGTATTTTTGATGGCGATGCCCCAAAGAACGGTAACGCCGATACCAAGAGCGTAGCCGATGATCCCCACAACTGCGGCTTGGAAAATGATCATTTTCAAAATCATCTTCTCAGTGCCCCCAACGGCTTTGATGACAGCATAATAAACGATATTCTCCAGCGTCATGATATAAAATATCTGGCCGGCGATGGAAAATCCGATAATAAATCCAAGGAAAACGGAGAGGGCAAAATTGATTAAAATCCCTGTTTTTAAGAAGAAGTCGATGATTTTATCTTTGAACTGCTCTCGAGTTAACGCTTTCAGTCCGGGGTGGGTGTTGATCTCTTCAATGACTTGGTTTAAATCGGCGTCAGGGGTCGTCTTCACTAAAATATATCCCATCCTCCCTGCCAGTCCGGGAGCAAAAGTTTGAAATTGAGAAAACGAGGTGTAGATGATGGGTTGCGGATAAAACCCTTGAGTGATTTGACAGATGCCGACGACAGTGGCACGCTTGCCATTAATCTCCAAGGTGTCGCCGAGTGTGAGAGGAATCTCGTTTCCCTCTTCGTCAATCTTTCGCAACACTCCATTTGCGGAGTAGGTATCGACGATGATGCCCCCTTCCGTGCGGATATTGTTCACCTCTCCTTCCAACATCTCCCCGGGAGCTCCTATCAAAGTCGCATCGTCGATGCCGTATAATTGACAGATGTCAAATTTTCCCGATGGAGTGACTACAGGTAGTGCAGAAGAAATGAGAGGCACTGCCCATTCAACATTTTCGACCCCTCTCACGTTATCGAGATAAGTAAGGGGCATGGTACGCAATTTGTCTTCACTTTCAGTGGCAGGATCGATCACCCAGATGGATGGTTCAGAAATGTCTGTCACAATCCGGTAGGACCGAGACATGATCCCTAGAAAAATGGCTGATTGCTGCGAGATGAGCAACGTAGCCAGAAAAATGCCGAAAAGGACTCCTATGAAAGAAGCTTTCTTCCCTATCAACATTTTGAATGCTAGTGAAATCACAACCCTTCTCGCTAAAATGAACGTAAAAAATAATCATTACTACATTTTTAATAATAATTTCTACGTTAAATCTTAGTAGCGAACTCCTCGAAGTTGACGGAACTGTTGTAGTGGCGACGCCAATTCTCTTTTGCATTAGCCCTCAATGATTTAAGAGCCATTTTGTCCGCGGTCAACCGGTAGATTGCATCAGCAATTTCTTTGGCGTCAGTATTTTTGCTCACCAATTTTCCCACTGCATCATTCACGATTTCTCCTACTCCGCCAACATCAGTCGCGAGGACAGGAATCCCGCACGATTGGGCTTCCATAATCGCCACAGGGATCCCTTCTGTCTTGCTGGTGTTAACAAAAAGGTCGACAGGATGTGTTTTATAGAAATTTAAGATTTGATCCGGTTTAGCATAACCTGCGAACGTCCATTCCACTTTATTCCCTAATGCCGATTTCGCTAAATCGATCATTTTATTCTCTAACGGTCCGTTTCCAAAATGTGTCCATAAGATTTTTTTATACGCGTTGCGGTCTGCCAAAATTTTTATCGCGCCGATGAGGAGATCAATTCTCTTTTCCGGAACACAATACGCTGTCGAAACAAGCGAGAGGGTCTGATCCAAATTTTCCGGATTGTCAAACCCGGGGTCTTTGACTCCAAGTCGACATGTGGTGATGGCTTGAATTTGACTTCCAAAGTCGCGCAAAAGCCTGCTTTTGCCATGATCCGAGATGGTATAAATGTGATTGATAGGCTTTAAAGACTCTTCTCGCAACGGTATGTATGACGGAACATAATCTTCCGGATAAATTTCTAGTGAGTGCGCTCTCGAAATTTGCTTCAAAGAAGGGTACCCCCGCTCTTTTGTCAGACTGATTCCCAACGCCTGCACATGAAGCCAATAAGAGTAAAAAATAGCGTCTTGGTAGTCGGGATGACAATGTAGAAACTGTCTCAACCACTGGTAGTAATACTCGGATTGTGAAACGAAATAGAGCAACGATTTGAGATGTCTAGGTTTGTAGAGTAACGTGGGATCTTTTTTTATTTCTTTATAGAAGTTTGCACTGGATAACGCTTTGAATATCCGCTTGGACTTTTGAAAAAATCCCGTAAAGTGATATTGAGATGCGAAAGTTGTGTCCACAATAACTCCAGGAGGGACTTCTCTACTCACCTCTCCAATTTGATTCGGGACAATCACAATTTTAGAAAATCGACGTCGAAGGTGTTGTAGCTCCTCTTCCAGGAAATTTTCGACATTCCCAAAAGGGTACATATTGGTAAATATGACGAGTGGTCGAGGATTTGTCATCACATCTGCTCCTATTCAATTTATAAAAAAAGGGGTCATTATTCAATTGTCATGGCATCGAGCCTTATCATTACCCATTTTTTATGCCGGCCTTGCAGGCCTCGATCTTATTTTTATCTTTACCCAGGTTTCCGTTCGCTGTGCTCACTACAACCTGGGCTATGATATTCCGTCCCGTTGGGACTACGCGGCAATAAAATATGCGTTGAGTCCCACAGGGACGAAATACCATAGCCCAGGTTGTAGTGAGCACAGCGAACGGAAACCTGGGTAAGGTCAAAACACCTATCCGAGGCCTGCAAGGCCGGCATAAAAAATGAGTAATGGTAAGGCTTCGAGCCCTGGTAACCACATAAACTATTCTACGGTTAAAGGAACGGTGCGTAGTTCTGCATCTGCGGCATAGGCATTTGCAAAAGCGCAGCGGATCTCATTTTTTCCGGGTTCCATTACCACATAATGCACGGTTTCTTGATTGTTCACTAGAGGGACTTTTAACGCTTCTTCTAGGGGCGCATCGCCATTTTCTTTGAAAAAGAGCTCTAAATTGTGCTTTCTTTCGCTGCTATTAAAATAAGGATGCGTGTCACCTTTTGGCGTGACGTTGGCGTTAGTGACAATTAAGGGGTTTTTATCTAACCAACGTATATGGTGTTCACCACTCCTTTCCCCTTGATAAAAGTGAATCATGACCCCTTCGTTTTGATTGTCTACAAGTGATAGATGGTAACGTCCAATAGGGGAGTAGTTACGTAGCTTGTCTATAACGTTATCAATAGTTGAGGAAGATTCTAAAATGAGGCGATTGATAAATATAGCGGGCAATCCCTTGATGTTTACAGTGTCACCCAAAGCAACATTCATTGCTAACGCAATTCCACGACTCGATTTTCCTGTGACCACTCCGGCAAGCCCGGGGATTCCGACTTCCTGAGTGTAGGCGTTTTCACCGATTTTTCTTTGAATTAAAATCGATCTCGATCCTGCAACGTTCAACGACGGCCAATCCATCAAGCGTCCCATCTTCACACTACCATTCTCCCGCTTCATCACTACTGTACAGCCCACTTTTGGCGCAAATTGTCTAGCAAGGGTTGCTGCACTTGTGTGTTCGATATCGGGGACTAAATGGAGAAGCAAAAGTTGATTGAAAGTGATGTGTGTGCTGCATTTATTTACTCTCATTTTTTGATTAAAACCGGCAACAATTCCTTTAAGCTCGAGAGTGATGTGTTCCGGAAGTAGAGATGCCCAATGGTTACATAGCTCCTCTGCTTTCGTTCCGTCCGGAATGAATGGCCATAAAATTGCCATCCATCTCTCCAAAAGTTTTTCGATGTGAGCACCCAAAAGAAACCCTTGAGCATATCCCCTCTCCGCGGAACTACCTGCCAAAGTTAAGACAGGGACATCGTTGATATATTTTAAAGAACACTCCTCGTAGGATCCTTCATTAAACATATGTGTCGTCATCACATGCTTCGAGGGGATCATGAAGTCAAAAGGGGAAGCGGCGATTGTTTTAAAATGCCCTAATATTGTTTTAGGATGGTGTCCATTGTATTTTCCATAGCTCACACTCGAAGTGACAAGAACTGTAACAACAATCCCCATAAGCTTTAAACTCAATAAGAATATGTTTGCATAAACAGTAAAAGCTATTAAAGCTACTCCTGAAACTTTGATAGCCAGTTTTGCTGAATCGGGCCTGTCATAAACAAATCGGTGAAGCTTTCCGATTCCGGTTTGGATGTATTCAGGATTTCTTCGTGGAATTGCCGGTGATGTTGTAGGCGAAATCGCAATAGAAGACATTATTGATCCTTTTGTTGTGATGGTTTTGTATTGTTGGCACTACTTCTTGAGATGTAATCAAGGTAGGCGTTGCATAGATAAATGATCAGCAGTTTGATAATTTTCTCTTGTCCTGTCAGATTGATCAAACGGTTAAATACAGTTGTAAGGAAGGTGTCGATATTACCGAAAGTTTCTGCCATTTTTAATGTAAACGTTGAAGTTTGGTCTTTGATGATTTTCGAAATGATGGCGTAGGGGCGTCCTCTGAAATTCTGTATGGTGGTCTTCGTAAACGACTCCTTGGTAGCAGCAGAAGAGGAAATAATTGTACGTAATGCGGGAGAGTGCTTCCCATTGCGGTGGTTGAACAACATTTTGTCCAACAAAATAAAAGGCATCAACACGCAATCAGAATTCATAATATTTTGTAACTCCGCATCAATTTCCTTACTTTTTCCTAAAAGAAATTTCTTAAATCTTTTTTCGAAGGTTTTGATAATCCACGATATCATTGTAGGATTACCTCCCATATTTAAAATGGGATGAATCATTTCCCATAATTGATTTGCTAGTGCGCGTGAGAATTGATCATCTCTAACAGGTTCAGGAAGAGGGATCGAAGATCCTTCTTTGGGGTGATCTATCTCTTCAATATTGTCGACAAAGCGGTGGATGCCAATAGCAATGATGAAAGGGGAAAATACGATATCTAAAATGGAGTAGAGATAATGATTAACGACAGCTTTGACACACTCATTGAGCGGCGATGGCAATCTGACTTCATTCGTCTGCATATGAATTTCAATCATATGTTCAATATAGTGAGAGATGTCTTCTGCAAAAATTTTGGGGTCTTGCTCATTTCTAAAAATGACACGCTCCGACCGCGATTGCAAATTTTGTATCATGGCACACAAAATATCTTGCTCCAAAGTCTCCTCTGTAGCCCCTACGTGCGGCTTTATGGACATACATGCCGTCTGGTAGTCTTTTAAGAATAAATTCAGCTGCGAAAGCACACACAAAAGTAAAGTTTTGTGACTGTCATTTTCTTGTTCGGGTGTTTTAAAACATAAGGGAGAGATCAAACGAGTGATGCCATGAATAAATTGATACCCATTGCCGGGGTCGTTGATGGTATCTGTTGTTTTTGCCAAAAATTCTCGCGCAAGGGTAGGCACGGACTGGCAAAGGAAATTTTTCCACGCTTCTTTATCCTCTTTTGTAAACGGAGTTGCAGTGTTGGATAACGCCTGGTCGATGATTTCTCCAATTTTTTCCCCTTTAAAGACTTGATCCAATGGGACTGTCAACAGATGAAGAAAAGTTTCTCCATAGTGCTTCAACACATTTCCCAACACACCTTCAATGTACTCTACTAAGGTCTTTTTGATGGAATTCATGGATGGAGCGTCCATACTGCTGCTCGATGTCGCAACAGGTGGAGGGGATGGAGCGTTTATCGTCTCCCACGATTCTGCAGAACTCAATTCTTCAATTTCAGATAGTGGCTTTACAATGGGAACGTCGAACTCAAAACGGCGTTGTTGTGGGTTTTGTTTGACGGGATCTATGGCGGTCTTCATTTGCCCCATAACATACAACGAAGTATAGCCAAGCGCATTCCTTTCCTTAAACCACCACTCTTTCAGATTGAAATCTTGTGCAAACTCTTGCAACTGTCTATATTGTGTTCCTTTAAGGTATTTATAAGCAAAACATCCACGTGTCAATACGCGGACAATACTGTCTGTATAGGCTCTATCGCTAATATGTTCTTGACGGGGGTTGCTAATAAAATCGATCATAAAATTGATCGACTTTTCCACTTCTAAATGAAATGAGACAGCAAAACCATGCAGGGACGACTCTTTTTCGATAGAGAGCTGCGCGATACGATTTTTTAAGTGCGGAGGACATTCGGCATTATATCTTTTAAGATTCGTTTTCAATGTATGAAATAGTCGATGTAAACACTCTTCATTCGGTTGTTCGCTATCTAATTCTTTGGAGATGTCGTTAAACACAAAATCAAGATTGTTCGAAGTATCGTGATACTCTTCAATAATTCGATAAGGTGCGATTTTTATTGATGTGACCGATGAAGGTATTGCCATTTTGTTTGCCGATGTACAGTAAAATTTATCTTGATTTATACATAATTAATTGAATAGCCAAAAACCAATTTTTGAAGGTCTTGTTGCATAATTAACCACTGAGCCAGTGAGAACACTGAGGAGAATTCAAGGCTCATCACACAAATGAGTACCCAAATCTAATAAATGAAAAAATCACGATGTCAATAGATCGGATACAACAACTTTCATCGTTACATCGTCATATCGTTATATCGTTTTCTTGCCTCAAACTTTATCTCAAC
>CAMFKA010000020.1 GCA_945957185.1 uncultured Chlamydiaceae bacterium
TGCAAGGCCGGCATAAAAAATGGGTAATGATTAGGCCCTTGCCCTTGCCCAAATTATATATTGTAGCATTCGATTATTGAAGTATGCACAAGATTTTGGGTAGCCAGGTCGGGAGCGACCTGGTATTTTGAAAATTTGGGCAAGGGCAGGGGCAAGGGCAAGGGCAGGGGTTTTGGTGGATTACGCTTTTAGCCGACCCGACCAGCCCAATTTAGTGCGGAGGGTGGAAAAGAAATCGTGATGGTGCAGATTCACCAAATTGAATTTACGTGTCGATTGGCTAATATGTAGCACCTCTCCCGTTAGCATCGGGTAGTGCACGATACCGTCGTATGTCACTTCTAACGGCTCGTAATCGCTGATGTACTGAATTTGGATCTCTTTCTTTGGAGTCAGCACAATCGGGCGGTTAGAGATGGTGTGTGGGCTTATCGGAGTCAACACGACCGCATCCAATTCGGGGGATAAAATGGGTCCTCCCGCAGCTAAAGAATATGCCGTCGAGCCACTCGGCGTAGCGACGATGATTCCATCAGCAGAAAAAGTATTCAAATAATTGCCGTCGACATGAATGGCTAGGTCGACGAGACACGGGTTGCCGGCGCGATGGACGACCACTTCATTGACAGCGAAATTGCTCGGTTGTTTCGACGTTTCCCCTTGCATCATCAATCGTTCTTGGATGGTGTATTTTCCATTTAAAAGGTCTTGTAAGCTGGGGTAGATGTCTTTGACGGGGATGTCGGCCATAAATCCTAAGCTTCCCAAGTTGATGGCAAGGATAGGGGCTCGTATCTCCGGAAAATTGTGCAGCAACCTCAAAATGGTCCCATCGCCCCCCAAAGATATCGTAAAGTCAATGGATTTGGGATCGACCAGTGAGAGGGGAGATGTCCCAATCAAATGGGCGTCTTCATCTTCGGTGACAACTTTTACACCTTGAGCAGCCAAAAACTCGCAAATGCCTATTGCAATAGTTTTTGTTTGCGTTTTAGCCATGTTAGGAAAAAGCGCTATAATCATGGAATGACTGCCGCCTCGCGGTTAAGTTGAAAGGATTGCACAATTTGTTTTGTGATAGCTTCCGGTGTTAAGCCTACTTCTGTGATTAGGTCTTGGTAACCGCCTTGCTCGATGTACCTTTCGGGGACACCAAAATTGAGGGTGTCCACTTCGCGGTAGCGGTTAGTCATTAAAAAATTGTTGATGATAGATCCTAAGCCACAAACGACAGAGTGCTCTTCGATGGTAATGATTTTCGAGTGTGTATGAAGCAGTCTATGCAGCAATTCTTCGTCTAAAGGTTTTACAAAAACAGGGTCTAAAACCGTCGCTTTGATTCCATATTCCTGCAATTGCTCCCTCACCTTTAGACCCGTTTGGTACATGTGTCCCAAAGTGATGATCAAAAATTCTTTTCCCGTGGCCAGAACGTCACCCTTGCCAAGGTTGCGTTTCACTAGAGGCTTTTCCACATCGTCAGTTGCCATATTCGGATAACGAATCGCTGTGGGGCGGTTATAAGAGAATGCCGACTCCATCAATTCCTTCAAAGTGTGCCCATCGCGTGGCTGACAAATGACCATGTTTGGCATCGCGTTTAGGAACGAGATGTCGTAGATCCCATGGTGAGTCGATCCGTCTGCAGGAGAGAATCCACCTCTATCAATAGCAAAGACAACAGGGATCTCCTGTAGGCATACATCGTGGAACAAGTTGTCAAAAGCGCGTTGCAAGAAGGTGGCGTAGATGGAGACGAAAACTTTGATCCCTTTTCCTAACCCAAGTCCTCCTCCAAAAGTCACTGAGTGAGACTCTGCAATTCCAACATCGAGGCAGCGGTTGGGATGTTTTTTCATCAATTCATCCAAACACGAACCTGCCGACATTGCCGGGGTAATAGTGACGAGAGTAGGATCGCTGTCGGCCATTTTTAGGACGTGGGAACCAAAGACTTTTGGGAATGTAGGTTTTTGATTGGGAACGGGATGAAACTTGCCTGTGTCGATGCTGAAGGGGCGTGCGCCGTGGTACGAGACGGGGTTGTTGATCGCCTCATTCATTCCTTGCCCTTTTTTGGTTAGGATGTGAACAAGAACGGGACGGTCGAGGTCTTTGATCTCTTCGAAGAGATCGATTAAGACTTGTAGGTTGTGGCCATCGTAGGGACCCATATATGTTAGTCCGTACTGCTCGAAGAAGGCTGCAGGGCTGACCAGATTTTTCAGCGATTCAGTCAGTTTATGCCCATGTTTTGACAGTCTGTCGCCGTAGCTAGGAATCTTTTTGACTAGGTCATCGACATCGTGATAGAGCTTATCGACAGTGGGGTTGCTGATGAGTCTACTGAGAATTTGAGTAATGGCACCCACGTTTTTCGAGATGGACATTTCGTTGTCGTTGAGGATTAAAATCATTTTTTTAGTGTCTTTGGAGCAATTGTTCAGTGCTTCTAAAGACATTCCGCAGGTGAGCGTGGCATCACCGATGATAGGGATGACAGTGTGGTCTTGACCGAGAAGATCGCGTTGCTTTGCCAAGCCGAGGGCTAAAGAAAGTGCCGTACCCGCATGTCCTGCGTAAAAGTGGTCGTGGGGGGATTCTTTAGGATTGGAAAAGCCGCACAGCCCTTGGTATTTGCGGATGGTATCGAAGCGGTCGTTTCTGCCGGTTACAATTTTATGAGTGTACACTTGGTGGCTGACGTCCCAGACGAATTTGTCGTTAGGGGAGTCGAATACTTTATGGAGTGCGAGAGTGAGTTCGATGGTTCCGAGGTTTGAAGCTAAGTGGCCGCCGTTAACAGACATCACCTCGATAATGCGCTCTCTGATCTCTTCGGCAAGCTTTTGCAGGTCCTCTTTCGGAAGAGCTTTAAGGTCTTGCGGACAGGTGATGGTGTCTAAGATTTTGTTGTTCATTTAGTGGAAGATCCGTTGGTAAAGTTTTCGGTCTGAGGCTTTTGCGATTGTCCTAGTGTCAAGTCTCCGTTTCTGTTTTTTATCAAAATTTCCACTTTTTTTTCAGCATCATTTAACTTCTTACCACAAATCTTGATGAGAGCGTCCGCTTCTTCGTAAAGTTTTAATGACTCATCTAAACTTATCGTGTTTGAATTCATTTTTTCTAAAATTTGCTCCAGACGGGCGAATCCTTTTTCAAAAGAAATCTCTTCCTCTTTTTTCTCTTTCGTCATTTTATAACCTCTGTCGTTTGCGTGATGAATGTTCCGTCGGAAACAAGGACTTTAAGTTTTTCTCCAACAACAACTTGATCTACGGATTTTACTACCTTTCCCCCTTTTTCTTCAAAGAGAATGGAGTACCCTTGCGCCAAGAGATTTTTCGGATTCACAGCTTTTAATGTCCGCTCTAATGCCGACAATTTGTCGCTGCGATTGTGAAAGATTTTATCCCACCGCAAATCCAACTGCGTAGTCAATTGCTTTAAATGCTCTCGATGGAAGGCGATACGCGCCGTAGGTTTTAATGCTTCGAGTCGCTGATGGTAGTCGTCCAATCGCTGCATCCAGGGCCCTAAAAGAAAATACGGATTCGACAATTGGGGCTGACGGAGCGTTTTTTGAAATAGTTGTTTGAGGTTAAAAAGTTTCGATTTCAATAGCTGCTCCATCCGCACTTCAATTTGCCCAAGTTTCTGCAGTTGATGCTCTTTTTCTCCAATAACGATCTCTGCAGCAGCCGATGGGGTCGGCGCGCGCACGTCTGCAACATATTCGGCAATACAATGGTCGGTTTCGTGTCCGACAGCGCAGATGATGGGGATTTTACTGTCGTAGATGGCTTGCGCGACGATCTCTTCGTTAAAAGCCCACAAATCCTCCAAGCTGCCGCCTCCACGTCCGACTATCAAAACGTCGGCGAGTGCATAGTCGTTGAATTGACGGATCGCTTGCGCAATTTCTGCGGCGGCGCCTTCACCTTGGACTCTGACAGGGTTGAGGATGACGTGAAAGCCGGATGCACGGCGAGTCAAAATATTCAAAATGTCTTGGATGACGGCTCCGGTGGGGCTGGTGACGATACCGATGACTTTTGGGTATTGTGGAAGTGGTTTTTTTCTGGCTTGATCGAACCATCCCATCTTGTTGAGCTTCACCTTCAATTCATGGAGCTTTAGCAAAAGCTCCCCGACCCCTGCAAGACGCAGCTCCTTTACGGTAATTTGGTACCGTCCGCCGGCAGGGTAGACATTGATGGAGCCTTTGACAACGACCTTTTGACCGTCTTTTGGGATTTGGGCGAACTTTGTTGCATCCGCGCGATAAGCAATTGCTGCGATTTGCGAGTGGGCGTCTTTGAGAGAGAAGTAGTAGTGACCGCTTGTATGTGCTTTAAAGTTGGTAACTTCGCCCTCCACACAGACGTGAGGGAAAACGGATTCGAGTTCGTACTTTATCGATTGAGTAATCTCAGTGACGGAAAGGATTTCTTGTTCGGTCATAAAAAATTTTATTGAATAATTGAAAGTGATAACCATAGAATAAGCTTTCTCAACAATTAATCCCAAGAGGGAACGTGAAAATTCCTCCAAAATGGATCATCGGCAACTGGAAAATGCATAAAACCATTCCGGAAGCTTTGGACTTCGTCCGCGATATTTTACCGGTAGTCACTCACTCTCTCGATGAGGTGGGTTTAGCCGTCCCGGCGACATGCCTTTACCCGCTGGCATGCGAGTGCGAGGGGTCATCGCTGGAATTAGGCGCACAAAATACTTATACTGTGTCCGAAGGGGCTTTTACCGGAGAAATCAGCGCCGAAATGGCGTTAGATGCGGGTGCCGCATTCACACTTGTGGGACATTCCGAGCGTAGACACGTTTTCCATGAGTCCTCCACCGCCATTAATCAAAAAGTTTTGCATGCCCTTAAAACGAAATTACGAGTTGTCCTTTGTATTGGAGAGCTTCAAACGCAGAAAGAGCAAGGGCAAACGCGACAAGTTTTAATGACGCAGTTAAAAGAGGGACTTTCCGGAGTCGATAAACATGCGTTGCAAAATGTTGCTATCGCCTACGAACCGGTTTGGGCCATCGGCAGCGGGGTTGCGGCTTCTCCCGAAGAAGCTCAAGCTTCTCATCAATTTTGTAGAGAATTGTTGGCCGAGCTTTATTCTTCCGAACTTGCTGCGGAAGTAAAAATCCTTTATGGAGGGTCGGTCCAGCCTGAAAATGTAAAAGCATTTTTTGAGATGCCGGACATAAATGGTGTTTTGGTGGGAAAAGCCTCGCTCTCAACTCCGGCTTTTGCTAAAATTATTAACTTTAGAGCGTCGTGATCGACGACTTAAAATTGAAAACCTTTTTTATGACCACAAGGATCCTTCAATGGCAACTTTTATCTACTTTTTTACCATCATCCTGTTCCTTATCCTCTGCGTTCTGCTGTGCGGTGTGATCCTAATGCAGGAAAGCAAAAGCGCAGGTTTGGGCGCTTCTTTCGGCGGTGATGTCAACGACTCTGTTTTTGGAACTTCTACTGCTGATGTTCTCAAAAAGATTACAAGCTGGTTAGCATTTTTCTTCTTTGCAACTTGCTTGATTCTTTCTCTTTGGACTAGCTCGATCGCCCGCGGCAGAACCGCGAGCGTAGGCGCTAACTCCGAAATCGTTATACCGGATTAGAACTTCCCGGTATTACAACAACCTGAGGGTCTTCGCCATCGGAGCCCTCAGTGTCATTTTCATCTCTTTCCACACTTGCTGATGCGTCAGCGTCTGTTGATGTCGCTTTAAATCCTATGGGTTGAGCGTTGTTAATCAAATCCATATGCCAATAAGTAGGATCAGGAAAGACTTTTTTGATCGAAGAGGGGAGGTAAGGGTACACAGCTTTGTATTTTTGTAACGCATCATTCGCTTCTTCGCCTGTTTTTTGCAACATTGTCATGATGTTCTGGAACACTTCTTTTATTGCATCTACCTGTGTCGTGGGGCGAGGTGGGTTGTTTTTTAATTCTGTCGCCTCTGTGTCGGAATGTGATTTACAATAGTCATTGATTATTTGAGCAATCCCTGTTCCAACAGCTGTCAACGTGGCTGTAAACCCTGTTGTAGCCCCGTCACCATTGACGGACTGAGAATACTCATAAAGGACGACGCCTGCACACCCTAAGAACACTACAACAGTTCCAATTTTGAGCGCTGTTGATAAAAATTTTCCGGCGTAGCCCTGGTACATGCCGTTAGAAGAGGCTGCAGAAGCTTCATGGATATTGTTGTTCAATTCTTCAAGCTTTGATAGTAGATCGGAAATTTTTGAGAAGTTGACGCCATTTAAATTCCCCTGAACTAAAGCCGTCCCTAATGCCCCTAGCTTTTTGGTGAGAGTAGCTTCTACTTGATTGGAACTCTTGATAAGACCGACAGTTGCTGGCTTCATTGTGTCCTCCCCGGGTTGAACGTTTTGCTGTTTTTCTAGCACATGGTTAATTAAACGGTCAATTAGTAGCGGATTAATTACCCTACGGAGGCGTCATAGGCGTCAACCTAAGGATTTATGTCGGCCCTCCAGGCCTCGAATTTATTTTTTTTCTTTACCCAGGTTTCCACTCGCTAACGCTCGCTCCAACCTGGGCTATGATATTTCAGCCCTTTGGGCTTCAGCTGCAGATATGCGTTAAGTCCCAAAGGGACGGAATATCATAGCCCAGGTTGTAGTGAGCACATCGAACGGAAACCTGGGTAAAGAAAAAAATAAATTCGAGGCCTGAAAGGCTGACATAAAAATGGATAGTGTGAAAGACGTCTCGCCCTGGTCTGATCTAGGGCACTCTTGACAATGGCTACATTTTCGTGTATCATTCGATTAACTAAAACAAGTCGTTACAGATGAAAACATTCGCCTTCAATAATTTCTTCTTCTTTTTTACTCTACCCGAGAGGCGGGAGGTTTTGTAACGCTTGAAAAAAGCAAAGTGTACAAACCCCGCCAAAAGCGGGGTTTTTTTTTACTCAAAAAGGATTTTAAAAAAATGCAACATTACATCGGCGCCGTTCTCCTTATTGCGGGAACTTGTATTGGAAGCGGAATGATTGCCCTTCCGTTGGTATTGGCGACACTAGGGATCGTTCCTAGTGCTTTTTTAATGCTATTCATCTGGTTTGTGATGTACTACTCCTCTTTGGTGAATTTGGAGCTCAACCTCAAAGCGGGGAGAGGGCTATCTTTGGGAGCGTTGGCGCGTCATTTTTCGGGTCCTATTGCTGAAATATTGAGCACCGTTTCTTTAAAGTTACTTTCCTATTCTCTCCTCGCTGTGTTTATCTATGGGGGAGCTTCTATCGTTAAAGAGCTTTTGGAAACATATACACAATTGACACCAACATTAAATACTGTTTCCACCTACTACGCTTTGGGGGCTATGGCCTTGTTGTTATTGCCGATGCGGTTCCTCGATTATTGCAACAGAATCCTTTTCATTACACTGCTAGCTATCGTCAGCATCCTCATAGCATCCCTGTTGTTTGCTGTGGATTGGTCGCATCTTCCTTTGTTCTCTGATAACGCTTTATCGATTTCTTCTTGGAGCGTGGTCATTCCTGTTGTTTTTACATCTTTCGGCTTTCAGGTTATTTTCCATACTGTTTCAAACTATTGTCATATGGATGCTCCGATTCTGAAGCGGGCGTTTATGTGGGGAAGTTTAATTCCAGCTGTCGTGTATTTGTTGTGGACATTCGGGATTTTAGGCGCTGTGTACCATCAAGATCCGCAATTTTATCAAATAATGGAGAGTGGACAAGCTGATGTGGGAGGACTCATCCGTGTTTTAGGGTCCATTTCCGATTCTGAATCGATTCAAATGTTGGTGTGGAGTATTTCCTCTCTAGCGATAGCGACATCGGTTTTAGGTGTAGGGGTCGGACTATGTCAATCGCTGCAGCATATGTTAAGGAAATTTTTGCGGAATGGAGTCATCAACAAGGTTGTGTCAGCGGTGCTTACCGTGCTGCCGGCGTATTTGGTAGTGTTGTATGTACCGAATGCTTTTATCGCTGTGTTGGGTTTTGCGGGATTGATTTTGGCTTTGATAGCGATTTTGATTCCAATCTATCTGTTAACTGCATGTATAAAGCAGCCGTATTACTACCCTGAGAATCAAAAAACGCGGTGGATTGTTCTCACCGCGCTAGTGGGGGTTATCGTGATTCTATGCGAGGCGTACCATATGTTTGGAGGGTGATTGCCTCACCCTTAAAAGTACTTGCGGAAGAATTTTTTGAGCGATTCCGCAAACTTTGATTTATGTGTCGTTTTTCTCATGAATTCGCTCGGTTCGCCAATAATGCCTTCTTGATCGGGGGTGAAGATAAACGATACCTTTGCTGTACTGATGTTATACATTGCTCCTACTATCGCGACTTTACCCTCTTTAACAAGGTCGTTGATAGTGGGGCTCTTTTCTCGAATTTTTGCAATGGTGCGCAAGACGTTTTTATAAGCCACCTCGTTTAAATATTCGTCCCTCTGGTACGGGTTCCACTTTTCGTAACCGGAACAATCTTCGGGATCTACACACTCCTGAATCTCCGATATTAGAGAGTCCAAATTCGCACATCCGGTGGCTTCCGAAGCGGTTTGTTGACTGCATGTGAAGTCTACAGAGGCTTTTACAGCTCCGCAAGAGGTGTGTCCCATCACTAAAATGAGCTTTGCCCCCGCGACTGCGCAGCCGTACTCGATGCTGCCTAAAATTTTCTGGCTGACAATATTCCCGGCGATCCTGACGCTAAAGGCGTCTCCAAGACTTAAGTCGAAAATCAATTCCACAGGGGAGCGCGAATCGATACAACTGAGGATGACGGCCATGGGAAATTGAGCGTTAGAAGTTGCTGTCAGCTGTCGTCCCAGGTCGCGCGTGAGTCTAACTCCTTCTCTAAACCGGGTGTTGCCCTCTCTTAAAATCTCTAATATCTTTTCCGGGGTCAGGTTTTCCTGCACTTCACGGCTGCTGTAATCGACATATTTGATGCGGTCTTGCAATTGAGGATACTTGTCCTTGAAACCGACTAAACTTACATTCACGTCTTTTGTGATCGCGTTGTTGCTTTGGTAATCGGTGATGAGATCGAGAATATCCGGATCGATGTAATCGGTATTAGTGGCGTTAATCAATACGTGACCGCCAGGATGAATAGTTTTTAATGTTTTCTCCAAAGCGGCTTTATTGAAAAAACTGACCTGATTTGGAAGTTCGATGTGAAGAACTTCATCGCCGGCAGCGTGTCTTTCCCATGTTGTTTTGATGGGACGCCGTATGTTGCTGTGCAAAATAAAGCAGATCGCTGATGCAAGACCGATCAAAACGCCCACGAGCAGATCAGAAAAAAGAATAGCGACGATGGTGATGAAAAACGGAAGAAATTGATTTTTTCCTTCATTCCACATTTGGACAACAAGTTGTGGGCTGGCCAGTTTTATCCCGGTCACTAATAATATTGCTGCCAATGCGGAGAGGGGAATCTGATTCAACCACTGCGGTATAAAAATGACGCTTAGCAGCAGAAGAATGCCGTGGAAGATGGAGCTTAATTTCGATACCGCCCCGGCGTTGATGTTGACGGAACTTCTGACAATGACGCTTGTAACGGGAAGTGCTCCGATTAACCCGCCAAGGATGTTGCCGACCCCTTGAGCAAACAACTCACGGTTTGGAGGGCTTTGCCGTTGGTGCGGATCGATTTTGTCGACAGCTTCCAAGTTCAGCAAAGTCTCTAATGATGCTACCGCAGCGATTGTCACCCCTGCATTTAAAACAGCACGGTTATTTAAAGCGCTGAAATCGGGAAACATTAAAAAATGGTAGACATGCCCTACAGACTCAGCGATGGGAACTTGCACTAGATGCGATGGTTCAAGCGCCCATGGTGAGCCCCACCCTTCAAACAAGAATTTAAAAACGATACTTAATACGATGACAACAACAGGACCAGGGAAAGGGGAGTTTTTTAGGAAACGGATTTTATCCCAGCAGATGAGGAGGGCAATAGAGATAAAGCCAATAATGACCGCACCGGCGTGGATGTGAAAGAGGGTTTGCGCAATTTCTGTGAAAGTGTTTTGGTTGTCAGCTTGGAAGAAGGTTTTATTGCCGATAGGATCGACATCATGCCCGAATAAGTGGGGAATCTGCTTTAATATCAAAATCGCACCGATCGCCCACAACAGACCCTTAATGACGTTGGAAGGGAAAAATGCCGCTAAGTAACCCATTTTTGCTATACTGAGGATGATTTGAATCACTCCCGCAATGACGACGGCGGTTAGAAATGCCTCAAAACTCCCAAGAGAATTAATTTGTGCAGCGACAATGGCTGTGAGACCCGCGGCAGGGCCGCTGACACTTGTGCTGGAGCCGCTGATAGACCCGATGACAATGCCTCCGATAATCCCTCCAAGCAATCCGGAAAATAGCGGAGCATTCGACGCTAATGCAACGCCTAAACATAACGGCAACGCGACGAAAAAAACGACCAGTCCGGCCATTAGATCCGCTGGAATATTTTGAGAGATCGGATTTGTTTTCATTGGGAAAGTACCCTTCCTAAGATTTTTAGTGTTTATCCTGGATTTTAAGCTGCAAATCAGTGATTGTAAAGGAAATATCAATTTTTTTAGGCTGTTATGATCAAAAAATCCAAAGGAGCTCTTCAGTGGTTAGAATTTGAGTTGCTTGCTCAGTTCCCCGAAGTGACTCACGCTGTCTTTCTTAGGCATGGCGGCGCTAGTGAGGAACCTTTTAGCAGCCTCAATGTCCTTCACCGTTCCGGAGACGCCCTCGATGTAGTCCATCAGAATCACTCTTCTATCCAAAAGTTGATGCAACTGGACCGGCTTCACTACGCGCATCAAGTTCATGGTAAAACGATCCGCACCACCGATTCACTTGATGGGGAAATTCCGGAATGTGATGGACTCATGACTCATCTGCCGGGGCACGGAATCATGGCCATGCATGCCGACTGCCAAGCCGCTCTTTTTTACGATCCGTCTCACAAAGCTATCGCTGCTGCACATGCCGGATGGCGAGGACAGGTGCAAAATATTTATAGTGAAGTAGTTAAGGAGATGCATAGCACCTACGGCACAAATCCGAACGATCTGTTTGTTTGCATCTCTCCAAGTTTGGGTCCGGAAAACTCCGAATTCAAAAACTACGAGCATGAGCTGCCGCAAGAGTTTTGGCGTTTTCAGGTTAAGCCCACCTATTTTAATTTATGGGAGATTTCTCGATGTCAATTGAAAGCTTGTGGGATTCCCTCAGATCAAATTCAAATTGCCGAAATGGATACTTATGCCAATGAATGTGACTTTTTCTCTTACAGAAGAGAGAGAGCAAGAGGCCGCCAAGAAAAAATTACCGGCGGCCATGGGACTGTGATTGCGTTACGCGTCTGAAATTGTAGGCGATCCTTCAGTCGTGGTCGTATTAAATTCGGAAATCAAAAGAGCGGAGGGATCATGACGAAGCGTTTGTGCTATCTGATGATGTTCTATTCCGGTTTTGTTGGACTCCAAAACACCCCATCCCATCATATAGCAGTATGCCAAGTTGTAGTGTGCCGCCTGAGAATCCGCAGCAGCAGCTAATTTAAAGAGCTGAACAGCGCGATAAAGATCTTGGTTTCCATTAAGGCCAAAAAGAAAGAAGAAGCCAAGATCATTGTAAACCGGGGTATAGCCTTGTAGTTTTGCTTGAGATAAGAGTTCGGTCGCTTCTGTGTAATCGCGTTCGACGTAAGTTCCGTGGAAGTACATTAACCCCAATTCCCGTTGCGCTTCTGCCAGGCCCCTAGATGCAGCGCTCGTTATCATAGAGACTCCTTGTTCAGGGTCACTTTGCAACAGATGCTTTCCATATCTATAAAGAGCTAAAGGAAACTGCGCGTTTATTGCAGCGCTCTTCAAATACATTTTATCTTCTGCGCGTTGTTCCGGGGTGAAGTGAGGGTTCTCCATCAACGTCCCTAAAAGATATTGTGAGTAATTACGTCCTCTCATTGCTGCATAGTTAAGATAATAGTTGCCCTGTATAGGATCTAAAGGTGGGATAATCTTTTTGAGACTTGCATAAACTAAAAGTTCTTGAGCACTGAAAATGTGGTTATCGGCGGCCAAAATATTCGCACCTAAACGGATTATATCGCAGAACATCTTCCAAGCAGGTTTGGATGGGTCTAACTTATCTACAATGCGGTATTCGTTAGTTCGGTATTTCGAAAAGATGGCGTGAGCGCGTGCAATGACACTGACAGCCAATCCCCGGTTCGTTTCCATTAACGTATCGACATCTTCGGGTCGAAGATTGTGGACGTTTAATGTATGAGGTGTTTCATCCATGACAAAGCTTATTGCGTTTTGTTCAATTGCTGCGATTTCCTGATATGAGGGCAGCGGAACCCATGAAGTTGACGATCCTATCATAATAATATTCCTCTTTCGTTTAGGGGTTTTGTGAAATGAGCTGTAACCAATACTCTTGCATTTTTTCCGAAAAATAGCGTGTCGCTAATGTGAGGTCTAGCGTCCTTTGCGGGTATTCTGTATCGATACAAGCAAATGTGTCATCTTTTGTATAGGGGATATTCTCTTGGAGATAACAAGAGGAGAACCCGTTGCCTAAAATGAGATAAAGTTCTCTTAGATGTTTTTTAGTGACTCGATCCTTCCAGGCATGGTGGCAGTCGTAATTTGAAACAAGACGCATGTCTGTCGCTAATAAAATAACAGTCTCTTGCATCGACGGAACCACGTACAGATACTTTTTAGGAACTACGAAATATTCGATTTTTTCCTGTTTAATGAGCCTGCGGATATTGTCTGCACCAATGCATCGGTCTCGTAGTCTCTCCCATGTGGATGTTGTCCAGGTGGGGTCGATGTCGCATTTCAAGTACCCTTTAATAACGTATCCTTTAATTTTGGGGTGCTTTAAGACGACAATTTTCGACTTTTTTTGACGATGTAAAATTTTAAAACCCGCTTCACGTATCGATTCCGGCGAATCAAACGCATTCGGGTGGTCTGCAAAGATGCGATCAAGTCGCTTCTTTTTTTTGCTTGATTTATCAACTAAATGCGTTTGAATCTCTTGAGTAAAGGCCGCAAGGTCGATTGGGCAGATTGCCAAGAAGAAATTGATGAGCAATAAAAGATAAAAGTTCCTTATCATCGGCTATCCTTATGTTGAATAGGTTGGGGACAACATATGATTTTGCTAGAAAATTGTCAATGAATGTTAGTTAGGTAGCCGGGTCCGTGAGTTTACACACAAGTGAGCGTTTCGAAAAAAGGACAATAAGGACTTTAAGGACACTAAGGACGCCAAGAAGCAACGCATTAATATACAAATCTTTAAGTTTTTGGTGTCCTTAAGGTCCTTATTGTCTTTATTGTCCTTTTTTTCGAAGTGCTCACTTGTGTGAAGAACCCTAATTTGCCCGTTTTTAAAGTTATGACAACTAGTGGTTTATAATTTTTGTTAAAATGATGTTTACATGATCTTGAAATTAGGATATGAGTCCCATTTTCCAAAAGCTAATCGAAAAATTATTTTTTTGATTGCCGACCGGAATAATGTAACAAGG
Source organism: uncultured Chlamydiaceae bacterium (assembly GCA_945957185.1). Lineage (GTDB taxonomy): Bacteria > Chlamydiota > Chlamydiia > Chlamydiales > Parachlamydiaceae > CAMFKA01. Next base: position 13,612 of record CAMFKA010000020.1, read on the forward strand.
GGTTACTTCTAATGAATTTAAAGCCGGTTTTGTTTTTGAAACGAATTGCTTTTTGTTTTCTCCTTCTAAACGCTTATTTAATTTGGGCTCACCCTTCTCCTTCTTACAAATTCATCCAATCTATCTCGTGGCCTTCTTCCTCATCAGATTTATACACAGAAGAAAATGAAGGTCAAAATACTCTCCCTTACCATCACGTGACAACAGAAGATGAACTGTTTTTGTTTGTCATAAAAGAAAACGACACCCCCGATTTGTTCGATGTCGATTGTTACGGTTATGAAGATGTCCTAGAAAGCGATTTATACTATAAATTAGATGAATCTTTAAAAAATCACAGGTCTCCTGTCGGAGGCTGCTCTTCAAAACATCATAAACCACCTCAAGGACCTCCGGGACCCACTGGACCCGAAGGCCCACCCGGGCCCACAGGGCCTGCAGGGCCAACTGGCCCTGTAGTCAGATCCGGAGCAACTGGTCCAACAGGCCCCACGGGAGCTACAGGCCCGACTGGTCTAACAGGACCCACAGGAGCAACAGGAGCAACAGGTGCAACAGGATTAACAGGAGCGACAGGAGCGACAGGTACCACTGGAGCTACGGGCGCAACCGGTTCCACAGGTCCAACTGGACCTACAGGACCGACTGGAGATGCTGGACTAACTGGGGCTACAGGAGCAACAGGTGCCACAGGAGCTACAGGTGCCACAGGGCCGACCGGAGATACTGGACTAACTGGAGCTACAGGAGCAACGGGTCCAACAGGCGCCACCGGTGCTACGGGAGCCACAGGTGATACAGGGTTGACTGGAACAATAGGTGCTACAGGAGCAACAGGACCCACAGGTCCAACTGGCTCAACTGGGCCTACGGGAGCTACAGGTGCCACAGGGCCGACTGGAGATACTGGACTAACTGGAGCTACAGGAGCAACAGGTCCAACAGGTGCCACCGGTGCTACGGGAGCCACGGGTGATACAGGGTTGACTGGAACAACAGGTGCTACAGGCGCAACAGGACCCACAGGTCCAACTGGTCCAACTGGGCCTACGGGAGCTACAGGTGCCACAGGACCGACTGGAGATACTGGATTAACTGGAGCTACAGGAGCAACGGGTCCAACAGGCGCCACCGGTGCTACGGGAGCCACAGGTGATACAGGGTTGACTGGAACAACGGGCGCTACAGGAGCAACAGGACCTACAGGTTCAACTGGCCCAACAGGACCCACAGGAGCTACAGGTGCCACAGGACCGACTGGAGCTACAGGCCCGACCGGGCCAACAGGACCCACCGGAGAGACAGGAGCAACGGGTGATACAGGGTTAACAGGAGCCACAGGCGCCACTGGTGCAACCGGCCCTACAGGCCCAACAGGACCCACCGGCTCCACTGGAGCTACAGGACCCACAGGAGCCACGGGTGATACAGGTTTAACAGGAACAACAGGCGCTACTGGAGCCACAGGTGCAACAGGAGACACAGGTCCAACTGGACCTACGGGGCCGACAGGTGATACAGGGTTGACAGGATTAACCGGCGCTACAGGAGCTACAGGCCCGACCGGGCCAACAGGATCCACCGGAGCGACAGGAGCAACTGGTGATACAGGATTAACAGGAACGGCAGGTGCCACTGGAG
>CAMFKA010000021.1 GCA_945957185.1 uncultured Chlamydiaceae bacterium
CAGCTCCTACGTCGCAGTGGGCTATAAAATCAGTCGCGCTCGCGCTCTAATTGCACATTATCTTTTGCAACATCTAATTTAGTCCCAGTGACAATTTTTCTTTAAGTTGATGACATTGGCTGCTTCCGCAGTTAACCTTCCAGTCTTACTAACTTCTGAAATACAGGAGGGAGCGGGGAGTTGAACTCCAACTTCTTATTTGTGATAGGATGGACGAAACCCAAATGATGGGCGTGGAGACCTAACCTCTTCAAGGGGTTGGTTTTACCGCCATATTTTTTGTCTCCCACGACGGGATGTCCAAAATGTTTGCAGTGGACGCGGATTTGATTCTTTTTCCCCGTTTCAAGTTTCAATTCCAAAAGAGTGTAGCGGTGGTGGACGGCTTTGATGGCGTAGTGAGTCTTTGCGAGTTGTCCTCTTGTCGCGTCTTCAGTGACATGGACGTTGTAAGCTTTGTCTTCGTATAGATAGGTTTCCCACGTGCCGGAGCTCGCCTCGGGCTTGCCCTCTACAACCGCGTAATATTTACGGGTAATGTCGTGGGACTTAAACAATTTTTTCAATCCCTCTTTTGCTTCTTCGCTCAGAGCGAAAACCATTACCCCCGAGGTCTCTTGGTCGAGACGGTGGACAACGTGAACAAGTTTTGGGCGGTAGTGGAATTTCATGACGCCATGGGCGGTTCTTTTTTTCTCGAAAGCAGTCGAAACACTTAACAAACCTTCCGGTTTTTCGATAACAACGAGGTGTTGATCTTCAAATAAAATTTTCACACCTTCGGTCGCGAATTTTTTCCGCTCACCTACTTGTACAGTCTCCCCGGCGACAACAATTTTTTTGGGATGAGTTTCCACAACGTCATCCACTAAAATTCTTCCTTGCTTTAACCATCCTTTCAAGGTATTGATGGAACTATCAGGAAAATTTTTAGCTAAAAGATCCATTAGGGAAGATGTTTGTACGGCGGTAAATTTCATGACTATCTTTTTTTATGTAAAAGTGTTACGATGCTTCTTTTTATCAAAGCCAGTATACACGATGTTGATTTTTAAACGTTTTCTTTTTTTTCTTTTTTTACTACTCGCTACAGAATCGTTCGCCTTAACACCTGATTATACTCTAATGGTTCCTATGCGAGATGGCACACATCTCCATACAGACATTTATTTAGCAAAAGATAATTTGGGACCTTGTCCCCTCATCTTAATAAGAAGTCCGGCCGGAAGGCAGACGGCATCCGCGTTGATGCATGTCAATTTGACTCAATACGGTTATGTTGTCGCCATCCAATCGACTCGCAGCGCCTCCGATGAAAACGGGAAAACTCTTCCCTATCTCGCAGACGGTTGGACCTATCAGCAAGACGGGTACGATTCTGTCGAATGGATTGCCAAAAATCCGATCTGCAACGGAAAAGTGGGAACGGTCGGTTCCTCCGCTTTGGGGATCACTCAATTGCTGATGGCCCCAACGGCGCCGCCATCGCTCGTCTGTCAATATATCGGTGTTGCGGCATCAAGTCTTTACCACCAAGGGATTTTTCCCGGAGGTCAACTTCTAAAAAACCAAGTGGAAGGGTGGTTAGGTTATTGCGCTAAAGATCCCGGAGTCTTCGCTTTCGTAGCAAATCAGCCTTACCATAATGAATTTTGGCACTCTCTCGATACTCGACCGATGGCTCCTCACGTCAAAGTCCCCGGCCTTCATCAAGGCGGATGGTACGATACTTTTATTAAAGGCACGATCGAGAGTTTTGTTTCAAGACAAGAGAACGGGGGAGAGGGGGCGAAAGGGACGCAGAAATTGCTGATTGGCCCGTGGGATCACTACTGGCCCAAAGATACTGCTTATGGAGATTTTTCGCTGCCCGAAGCTTCGAAACAGATTCCCTATCCTCTCACAACGGTCCAATGGTTCGATTACCACATGAAAGGCACACTGAACGGCATCGAAAAGCTTCCCGCTGTCATGTACTATGTGATGGGACCTTTTGATGGCTCCCCATCGTCCGGAAACGTGTGGAAAACAAGCGACAAATGGCCGGTGGATTCTGTGCCGTTGACGCTCTATCTTACAGCGGAGGGAGGGCTTTCCACGGAAAATCCAAAAGAGAAGCAAACCATCACCTATAAAGTGGATCCTGCTAACCCTGTTCCCACTGTGGGCGGAAGAAATCTGTTTTTACCATCCGGGCCTGCAGACCAACGCGCAATAGAAAGCCGCGATGATGTGAGAGTGTTTACATCGGAACCACTGCAAGATGACCTCGAAATCACCGGTGAGTTGTTAGCAAAAATCACCTTTGAAAGCGATTGTTGCGATGGCGATATCGCCTTGCGGTTGACAGATGTCTATCCCGATGGAAGAAGTGTTTTGATAGCAGACGGACTGACACGTACCGCTCACGCTACGCCATACGATGCGCGGATCACGTCTCGACAAATCGATGTCGACCTTTGGTCCACAAGTATTGTCATCGCGAAAGGGCATCGGATTCGTCTTTCTGTCGCCGGCTCAAACTATCCAAAATACGAGCTGAACCGGCATGTGGGATTGACAGGGGCAAACACCCCCGAACACAAAATTGCAGAAAATAGCGTCGATACCGGCGGGGAATCTCCCTCCGTACTAATCTTACCGGTTGTTAGAAACGGTACCCAATGTTTGCAACCAAACTGCCCGAATTCCATTTAAGAGGATTGAGGCGGAGTTTTTCTCCATCGTAGGAGTAATTTCCGCTTCTCGTCTTCCAATATTGCAGTTTTCCTACAAATCCAAAGCGCCAATTATTACAGAATACTTGTGTGGCGGAGAGAACGCCAACTAAGCCTCTTCCTTCCACGTTAATGCTGTTGCTGGTGTGGCAGTTGTTGACGCAGCCTCCACCCGCAGATTGGCTTTCTGATGCGCTGAGATTAGCCCAATGGTACTCGAAGGTCCCTCCCACTTTGAGACCTCTATACCGAATGGCGACATCGACTCCGGCCCAAGGTCCGTACCAATTTAATCTTAGTTTAGAGTGTCTGCCGGCAATGCGCCCCTGATTTCCGTCCGGTGTGGTGAGTTTCGCGTGATTCGATTCAATCGATTGCACCTCTTGGGAGTATCCGCCGACAGGTGCAACGGTCAACCAATTTGGAAAGCAAGGCAAGTTCCATCCAAAACCGCCTAAAAAGTCGTACATATGGCCATTGTGCGCTTGCTGTCGATACCGTTCAGTGAAATCGCCGTTTGTATCGTAGAACGTTTGCCTTGCTTTTCCCGAAGTGATTGTCGCGTAATCTGCGTAGCCGCGAAAGTACAATTGACGATTCATTTGGTACCAAACATTGACGGCACCAATTCCGGATTTGATTTTGGGATAACGTTGTCGGATGAAGTGATCAGGCCTTCCATTCGGCCCGCGAACGCTGAAGGAAAAGCTGTCGCGTCTTATCCCTGCTTGCAAGTCAACAACGAGTACCGGAAAAGGGCAGCACGGTTCGGGGCAAGGTGGGGGGCAGAGGTCGGGGGCGCAGCAAATTTCGGAGTAAATGTTCTGGCCATCGGGGATGTAGTGCCAACAATCTTGACCAAAAGCGACGTTTGAGATGAGCAATGTAAAACCCAAAACCTGTTTCCACATCGGAAAATCCTCCCTTAAAATAAACACCCTTGATAGCACAGGGTGAGCAAAATGACTAGCTCTTTTTTGAAAAAAAGTGCGAATTTTGTGGAAAATCGGGTTAAAAATGGGTCGAAAAATTCATCGGCAGTAAAATTTTTCGCTTCCAATGGTATGCGGTAAAGATTCGGGTTTTGAGAGCTGATTTTTTCAAAAAAACAGTGTTTTGAGTGGTGTGTGGAAAGTGTTTTCAAAATTTGCTTCAAAAATAATTTCCGAAAAATTTTAACCAATTTTAAATTTTTTTTCATCTTTTTTCACATAAATGTTGCAGAATATATCCTAAACTTAATATTCGTTAAGGTATGAACCTCTATATAAGGAGATGTGAATATTATGGCATTAAAAGACACAGTAAAACATTTGAGAGATCTTCTTGCTCACATTACGCAAGATCTCGAAAAAGCTGATAACGGCAACAAAGCTGCTTCTCAGCGCGTTCGTACTGGAACTGTACGTTTAGAAAAAATTGCTAAAGCTTACCGCAAAGAGTCCATCAAGTCTGAAAAGGCTACAAAAGGACAAAAGAAGCCTGCTAAGAAAGCTGCTTCCCATGCGAAAAAGCCTGCTGCAAAAAAACCTGTTGCTAAAGCGAAAGCAAAGCCTGCTGCAAAAGCTCATGCTAAAAAAGCACACGCTCGCGCTTTCTCTGTGAAAAAGCATTCAGCGAAACTTCCAGCTAAGCGTCGCTAATCCCTTTTTTGTCTTTAAGAAGGTAGGGAGGCCTCGCCTCCCTCTTTTTTTGCCCCAATATTTCTAGCGGGAATTCTCCCTATTCTGCTAAAATAGCCGCATGAAAACAAAGCCTGCCCATCAAATCACCATCCATAAATTAAACGATCGAGGAAATGGAGAGGGAACTTATCATGTCGATGATAGTTCGTCTCCCTCCACTTTGCGCGAAGCAGAAGTTCCATTTACTTGCCCGGGGGATGTGGTACTCGCAGAACTGGGACCCAAAAAAAAGGGACTTCGACAGGGGCGCCTTCTTGAAATTTTAACTCCTTCTCCCGATCGAACACCTCCTCGTTGCATCCACTTTTCCGTTTGCGGTGGCTGCCGACTTCAACATCTGCCCTACGAAAACCAACTGCAATTTAAAGAATCTTACGTAAAAAATCTCTTTCACGACTGGCTCGATACCGCTCAATTTTCTCCCATCCTCGCTGCCGATTCTCCTTGGAACTACCGAAATAAAATGGAGTTTTCGTTCAGCCAAAATAAAGCGGGAGAGAAGTTTTTAGGTCTCATGATGGCGCGCGGCCGCGTGGTAGATTTACAGGAATGCCACCTCGTCCACCCCTGGTTCGTTGAAACCTTAAAAGCTGTCCGCACTTGGTGGGCTTCTACGTCCCTTTCTGCTTACCACCCTTACAAAGATACCGGCGCTCTACGCACTCTCACACTGCGAGAGGGTTTTAATTCAGGCGATCGCATCGTTTTCCTAACCGTTTCCGGCAATCCCGACTACGCTTTACACAAAAGCGACATCGAAGGTTTTGTAAAAGCAGTACAACAAGCAGCAACTCCGGCGAATGCAGAGAGCCATCTTGGCATCTCTCTTCGCATTCATCAGGCAATCAAAGGGCAACCCACCGAGTTTTTTGAAATGCCCCTCAAAGGTGCCGATTATGCTAGAGAAACTCTTCAAGTGGGTTCTGTTGCCCTCGATTTTCAAATCAGCCCTGCCGCATTCTTCCAACCTAATCCCAAACAAGCCGAAAAGCTGTTCACGAGAGCCATCGAAATGGCAGGTATCAAAAAAGATGCTGTCGTGTACGACCTCTTCTGCGGTACCGGAACGTTAGGGATCTGCGCGGCTCCCTTTGCGAAACAAGTGCTCGGTATCGAATGGATTCCCGAAGCAGTCTACGACGCACGCGCCAACGCAGCCGCCAATGGCTTGGAAAACACAACATTTTTAGAAGGGGATGTCTACACCCTGCTACGCGAAATCATCGATACAGAACGATTCTCTCTTCCCGATTTGGTTTTCATCGATCCACCACGCGCTGGATTGGGAGAAAAGGCCATTGCAGCACTTTTAGAGTTAGCACCCCCAACCCTCGTTTACATTTCCTGTAACCCCAAAACTCAGGCTGCTGACTTGAAATCATTAACACAAAAATATCGGGTGGAGGAAATACAACCTGTTGATCAGTTCCCTCAAACACCCCACATCGAAAACATTGTACTCTTAAAGCTGCTATGAAATTTGTACTCCATAAAACAGACCCCCACACAAAAGCCCGATTAGGCACGATTACGACTGCTCACGGCGATATCCAGACACCCATATTCATGCCTGTAGGGACTCGTGGAGCTGTCAAAACACTGACCACACAACAGCTTTACGAAATCAACGCTCAAATTATTTTGGGAAATACCTACCACCTGATGCTGCGCCCCGGCACCGAAATTATGGATAAAGCCGGTGGATTGCACGCTCTGATGCGCTGGGATCGCCCCATTTTGACCGATAGCGGAGGCTTTCAAGTATTTTCGCTGTCATCGATGAATAAAATTACGGAAGAGGGAGTTCATTTCCGCTCCCACATCGACGGATCGAAACACTTTCTAGGCCCTATTGAAAGCATGGCAATTCAAAAAAGCATCGGCGCCGATATCGTAATGGCCTTCGATGAATGCAGCCCCTACCCTTGCGAAAGAAAAGAGCTGATCAAAGCGATGGACCGCACTCACCGATGGGCGCGTATATGCCGAGATTACGAGCTTCAACCGCACCAAAATCTGTTTGGGATCGTTCAAGGCGGCGTTCATGCGGATTTAAGAAAGCAGTCTGCAGAGGCATTGGTTCAGATTCCCTTTGATGGATACGCTATAGGAGGCTTGAGTGTTGGTGAACCCGCTCCGTTGATGTACTCCACATTAGATGAAACCGTTCCCTATCTACCTGAAGACAAACCACGCTACCTGATGGGCGTAGGCACTCCTCGCAATTTAATCGAGGCAGTCATGCGCGGAATTGATATGTTCGATTGCGTGATGCCCACACGCAACGCACGCAATGGAACTGCCTTCACATGGCAAGGAAAGATACCCATCAAAGCCGGACGCTATGCTGCAGATATGAGCCCATTGGATCCGGAATTGGATTGTGAAGCCTCCAAGTTCAGCAAAGCGTATGTGAGGCACCTGCTCAACGTGGACGAGATTACAGGATTAACATTGATATCGATGCAAAATCTCGCCTTTTATCTTGATTTCATGAAACAGTTACGGCATGCTATCGCCGATGGAACCTTGCTCGCATTTTATGAGCGAGTTTGCAAAATTTATCCCGAATAACGAGGTGTAACTCATGTTGAATCAATTCTTTACAGCAATTTTAGCCCAAGAAGTTCCTCCACCCCCAAAAGATCAAGGCCTCTGGCAAACGTTGATTATGATCTCTGTCGCCATGATTTTTTTCTATTTCATCCTGTGGAGACCGGAGCAAAAACGTCGCAAGGAGCAAGAGACTCAACGCGCCTCTATTAAAAAAGGTGACCGTGTTGTTGCTGTAGGGATTGTTGGAACTGTTGTAAAAGTGCAAGACGAAACACTCATTCTAAAAATGTACGACGGCAGCAAAATCGAAGTCTTGAAAGTCGCGATTAACGATGTCATTCCCGGAACAGAAGAAGACGCCAAAAAAGCCGACCGCGACGAATAACAAGATAGAATGATGTAACGATGGGCCTTGTTGTATATTAATCACCACTGACTCAGTGGTTAATTATGCAACAAGGCTGCAGGAATCGCTGTCATTTGTGTGATGAGTCCTTTCTTAACCTATAGAAGATGTTTTTCCAAATAGTTTTTTAAGCATATAGCATGGTTGATCTCTGGATCGTGAGCAGCGTAAAGTAGTGTGATCTTTTTCGGAAGATATTTTTTGATCAGAGGGAACCAAATTTTTTTAGTGTCATCTAATTCTTCAGCGTATTTTTTTTTGAACTCTTGGAATTTAGATGGATCATGATTAAACCATTTTCTTAATTCTGGACTTGGTGCCAGATCTTTGATCCAATCGTCCATAATAAGGTCACTTTTTTTAATCCCTCGTGGCCATAAACGATCGACCAAAATACGCACCCCATCCGTTGGTGAGGGGGTTTCGTAAACTCGTTTAATTTCGATGTTTTTCATGAATGAATTTCTCCTTTGCTTTATACCGAAAGTGATTAACGAAGCTCAAGTTCTTGTCTAGGGCCAAAAAATTCAAAATGAATTTGTGATAAAGGTATCCCCCATGCTCTGAGATCGGCATAAATTCCTAACATGAAGGGTTTAGGGCCGCAAAAATAATATTCTGCATTTCGATCCTTGACAACAGAGTTCAAAAACTCTGCTTTAATGAACCCTGTGACTGCCGTTGGATCTCTTTCGATTCCATCCTTAGCTAATTCACTATAGCAGTAATGAACTTTTAAATTGTTGTGCTTGGAAGCAAGATCATCGATTAGACTTTTAAACGCATGGGTGTCTTCATTTAAATTGGCATGGATAAATGTAATTGGTAGATCAGGAAGATGATGCAAAGCTGTCAAAAGCATGCTTAAAATAGGAGTAATTCCAACTCCAGCTGCAAGTAATACCAAAGGCTTTTTATTTTTTTTTCGAACGTCCAAAAAAAACTCTCCGCATGGTGGTCCAACTTCCACACAAGAGCCCGTATGAACGTTATCATGCAAAAAATTAGAAACATATCCATTGGGTATTTCAGGTACTTGGGATGTTTCCCGTTTTACACTTATACGAAGCCAACCCTGGTTCGGTTTATCTGATAGACTGTAATTTCTCATGGTAGTGCTTTCATCTAACGTAGGAACACGTAAGGTAATATATTGACCGGGCTTAAATAAGGGTAGTGGCTTTCCGTCCCTTGGGGATAAATAAAATGAAGTAATAACGTTGCTTTCTTTTTCCTTTTTTATAACGCGAAAAACTTTAAACCCATTCCATCCTGCATGATTAGAAACATGTTCATCATAAATTTGTTTTTCTCTGTCAATGAGAACCTTGGCCAAAAATTCATAAGCTTCTGACCAAGCTTTGATCACTTGGTCATTTGCAACTTCTCCAAGAACTTCTTGAATAGAAGATAGCAAGTTCTTTCCGACTATAGGATAATGTTCAGGCTTGATCTGTAAAGAACTATGTTTCTGTGCAATCAGTTCAACCGCAGCGGTAAGAGCTTCTAAGTTATCAATATTAGCTGCATAAGCATAAATAGCTTCTGCCAATGCCTTTTGCTGCATTCCGGACATCTGATGAGCAGAATTGAAGAAAGGTATTACTTCCGGATTGTGATCAAACATTCTTTTGTAAAAATGCTTTGTAAGTGCTTCTCCTTGTTCCTTAAGAATTGGAGCTGTTGATTTAACAATATCTATCGTTTTTTCGCTTAAAAAATTCATAAAACCTCAAGTTTTTACCAGTCGAATGAGTAGAAGACATCTAGACAAACTTGTCCTTTGATTTTTAATGTAGATTTTAGTATAGATAAAGGCAATAAAAAAAAGGATCCTATGCTATCAAGCACCTCAGAATACGCCTTACGAATCATGGTAATTTTAGCTCAACAAAAAAATGACTCCTTCCTAAAAGGAGAAGATATAGCTAAAGGTGCAAAGGTCCCTGGAGCTTACTTGGCTAAAATTTTGCAATCATTAAATAGAGCTGGATTGGTGCTAGCTCAAAAAGGAATTGGGGGTGGATATGTTCTAAATAAATCCCCAGACAAAATTTCTTTGTTTGACATCATTAATGCGGTCGATCCATTCAAAAGGATTGATAAGTGTCCTCTTGGCATTGCGAAACACGAAAAGCTATGTCCTCTTCATCGAAAACTAGACAATGCATACGCAGATTTTCAAAAAATTTTTGAAGGCTGTTCGTTAAGCGAGTTTTCCAAAAATCGCAAACAATCTACTATATGTACTCATGAAAATACCTAATCGACAGGTTGTTACACCGAAAGTGATTCAAAATTATCGTTTTATCGTTTTATCGTTACATCGTGTTATCATCGTCCAGCGTGGGCATGCCTGACGCTCCACATACGCCCTCACCTCATCGTGTGTCATCTTTGCAAAGGCATCGATTTCCACATCAGTCAAACAATACAGAAATTGGATCGGATATCTCTTCTTTAATTTGTTGATTTTCAATTGCTTGAGCGTTAACTTTCCTAGAAGCCACCCCAGCCACGCCAAAGGGATCCACTTCAACGAAAAAATTGCAATATAACTTTCCCATCCTCCCCACCACAAGGCAGAGACGTCCGCCATCACCACAAAAATCGCCAAAATTAAAAAAATCATCATTTCCCAATTCTGAGAAAAGAGCGGACCAATCCACCGTCGAAAAAGACTAGGCGAAGTCATGTACGCTAAAACTTCTTCATACTTAGGTTCTTGGAACATCATCCGCCCAATGTGCGACATCTCGTGAGCCAAGAGCTCACGTCGCGTGTAACACATTAAAGAGGAACGTGTTTTGAGTGATTTCCTCAGCTGTATGAACGCGCCGGTAGGGGAATCTTCCGTTTTTTGAAATATCCACGCACATCCCCCCACCCAAAAAGGCAACTGATGATTGGAGAAGTTAAGAGGGATCCATGAAGGAGCTATCCCATAGAGAGGTTGAGTGATTTGAAATGCCTCTTCTAAAACTCCTGGGGGAGGAGAGTCGAAACCCAATTCCTTTCTTAAGTCAAGGCAGTAGCGAACGCGATGCATAAATGCAACGTCGTCTTCATCGGGACCCGGGATAAATCCCTCTCTAAAAAAATCTTCTTGTTGTCTCATTTCCATAGATCGATAGTGTACAGAATTTATTTTTGCTTGAACACGGAATTCAGTTGTGGCAACCTTAAACTTTCTCAAGGTTTAAGAGTAAGGTAAAATGATGGATATAGAGAATTACGAAAATTTTACAGATGTGCAGCACAAAGTTCTGGAACGTTACGTCACCAATACCAGAAGCAATATTTTCGTTCTTATCAACCTCCCGGAAGTGATCAAAGGAGCCCTCTTTTCTAGATATTCCCGCTCCAATTTGGGTTTACGCTCTCTGCTCCTAAAAGAATTCATTTCCGATACCGAACAAACGGGTTTCGAAGAGATGGTCGGATCTCAGGAGTCGACAACGGCAGATCAGTTGAACGCCATCCGCAAAGCACAAAATTTCTACGACCGCATCTTGGACGGCTACGGCGATGACTCCATCGGCGAACTCGGCGGAGCGCATTTGGCTATCGAAAACGTCTCGATGCTCGCCGCAAAAGGCTTGGAAGATTGCCGTATCGGGGGGTCTCCACTAGAGAAATCCACTCGTTACATCTATTTCGATCAAAAAGTAGATGGAGAATACCTGTTTTACCGCGAACCGGTTCTGATGACATCAGCATTTCGAGATCTTTACATCGATACCTGCAACATGCTTTTTGACACTTATAGCCGATTGATTCCTCCGCTGACGGAAATTTTTGAGAAGAAATTTCCTCAAGACCCAAACGCCTCTAAAGTGGCCTACAGTGCCGCTTTGAGGGCAAAAGTTTTGGACTGCCTGCGCGGACTTCTCCCTGCCGGAACCTTTACTAACATGGGTGTTTTTGGAAATGGTCGTTTTTATGAGCAACTGATCCACAAGCTGCATTGCCAGAACCTGGCTGAAATGCAAGATATCGGAAAGAAAATGTACGATGAGCTCAATAAAGTGATCCCTTCCTTCATCCGACGCTCGGATATCACTCATAAGACTCACCAAAACTACGCACAGTTTTATGAAGCGATGAATGTCGACCTGCGTCAAATGGCCAACCACGTCAAAGAATATCCTCAAACAACTTCAGAGATCGGTGTCACACTAATCGACTACGACCACGAAGCCGAAATCAACGTCGCTGCCGGCCTGCTTTTCGCTAACTCCAACCACGGTCTCCACGATTTGAAGGAGTACTGCCGCAGCTTGTCCGATGAAGATCTTCAGCGCATCCTTGAAGCTGCTTGCGTCAGCCGTGAAACTCGCCGCCACAAGTCTCCAAGGGGCTTGGAACACACGTTTTTCACTTTCGAAATTCTTGGAGATTTCGGTGCTTACCGCGATCTGCATCGCCACCGCACTCTGACGCAAGAAAGACAGCTCCTGAGTTGCGATTACGGCTTCTACGTCCCTAAAGAAATTGAGGGCACTCAGTTTGAATCGGAATATGCCGACGCAATGTTAAAAGCAAAAGCCGCCTTTGATCAAATTCGCGGAGAACTTCCGGAAGAAGCTCAATACATCGTACCGATGGCCTACAATGTTCGCTGGTACTTCAAAGTCAACCTGCGCGCATTACAATGGCTCTGCGAATTGCGCTCCTCACCCGCAGGGCACCCCAATTACCGCCAAATTGCCCAAAGCATGGCAAAGCAAGTGTGCTCTGTCTATCCTAACTTCGAGCGATTCTTCAAGTTTGTTGATTTTGAAGGGTACGATATGGGAAGGATGGGTCAAGAGCAGCGCAAAGCCGAAAAGCAGATGACAGCGAGCTAAAAGAGTGTGGCTACCTTGAAGTGTGCTCTAGATGCGGGGTAGCCAGGTCGTCCTCGACCTGGTATCTCAGTGGATTTACACATTCGCGAGGCTTTCAACCAGAAATAGCCACACTCAGCTAAAACAAGGTCTTTGGAAGTTCAATTTTTACACGGGTAAATTGACCTTCATTCGAATCGATTTCGATTTTACCTTGGTGCTCTTTTTCGGTGATTTCAAAAGCGATCGAAAGACCGATCCCGGAAAATGCTCCCGACGGCTTTGTGGTATAAAAGGGTTGGAAGATTTTGAATAACGCTTCCGGAGGAATCCCCACACCATTATCTTCGATGATGATTTGCACAACATCTCCACGATCTTCTGTTGAAATTGTCAATTGCGGCTTATACTCTTTTTCCCCTTCATCGAATTTCTCTTTCATCGCGTAGAGTGCGTTGTCAAACAAATGGTAAAATGTCTGATCCAAGTCCCCGGAGATAGCATTGATTCTTTGGACGTGAGGGGAGTAATTTTTGACGATATTGACTTTAAAGTGAGGGTCCATAATGGACAGCTTCGCAAGGTTTCTGCCCAGTGAGCTGTTGATAAGGGCGTGAAGATCGACAGGCTTGAACTCTTTCTTTCCGGTGCGCTCCCTGATGGTTTGTTGGTTCATGATTTTGAGCAGATGCGCCGCTTGAACAGAGCCGTCTTTAATGCTTTTTAAGCACGTTTCTAACGTTTTGAAATTCGATTCCAGTGTGGTGAACGTGTCTCCGCTAAATGAAGGCTTCGCTCTCTGAAAATCTTGGTAGATCAGCTCTGCACAGGTTTCAGCACCTCCCGAATATTCCACAATCTTCGAGATGGGTGTTTGAAGCTGATGACCAATTCCCACACTTAATGCGTTTGCTACTGCTGACTGTGTGTTTCTTTCGTCTCGTCGGTCTTTCTCTTTGGAAAAAAATAGAATCTTATTCTCTAGATTTTCGGAGTAATCTTTTAGTTCTTGCTGAGAAGACTGAATTTCCGACAATACCCCCTGCAAAATTAGGATTGTCGCTGTCACTATATCCACGAAAGCGATAACGAAAGCGAGGTCCCCTTTGTCAGAGAACAGTAGCGAGGTGATCGAAAAAATTAACAAAGCTAACGTCGAACCCAGCTCCCCAAAACTGAAGGCAATCCAAATGAGCAAAGGTAGATAGAGGTAGTTGAGACCAAACCGCTTTTCTGCGACTAAATACGTAATGACACTATAAAGAACCAAAATTGACGCTGTTTTCAGTGTAAGAGCAGAGCGCCAATTCCAAGTTGAGTTTCTTCCCCAAACAATCAATACAGAAGCAAAAATAAAAACACCGCTGACATTGCTGATAAAGACTCTGAACCATTGAGGAAAAGATGTGCTCCAATGGAACGACGGTTCAAAAGAGAGCAATAGCGTGATTGCTGTTGGAACAATTAAACTGCTGACAACACCGGCTAACAGCAAGAAGACAGAAGCATCTCGCACAGAGTGGAAGATCCCTTTATACGAAAATTTGCGAAGGAAAAATTGCCCTAAATAAGCACCCAGTGTCTGAGCCGACGCCAAAAATATGCTAAAAAAGATGGTAAACGATTCGGCGGATGATCCTCTAAGCGGGGAGTAGAACTCATAAAGAAGATTCCCCCAAAAAATTCCGTAGATCGCATTCTTCCCAAAAAGCATGCACAAAGCGATAGCAACGCCGGCGCCGGGCCATATTGCGGATAATTCAAAGCCGTTAAGTGGGCTGCGAAAGTGCCACCCTAAAACGTTAGAAGCGAATATGGCAGCAACAAAAAACAGCTGCCATAAAAACCCTTCAGGAAAGCGGGATAATGACGATTCAAACCGATTTTTTTCCATATCATGGATTATAACTACCGATATTTAAAAGGGTAGTTGAAATTTTTCATAACCTCAGATAGTCTAATAAGTATATCAAGATGATGGAAACATGAGTACTGCCGTTAAAAGTAAAATGTGTTGGAGCTGCGAGGGTAATGTTCCCCTTACCGCCGAAACATGCCCTTTTTGTGGATGCACTCTTGATAATCCAGCCCCACGCGCTGATTATAAGCCTCCCTATCGACTTGCAAAGCATGAAGAAACCGAGGCTATCCCGGTTGCCCCTATGCTAAAAACCGAAGAAGTCTCCGATGTTAGTGAGGATAACGTTGCTCACGAAACAAAAAAGGTGATGATTTCATTAGCATCCTTAAGTGTCGGTATTATTTTTCTGATTTTTGGTGCTGTGTTGGGAATTTTCACCGGAGACGATGGAATGCTCACATTGCGGTGGGATGGGCACTACTGGTATCTTTATTTGGCTTTGGGAGTCCCGCTCGTTATCATTGGGTGGAGAACTCTTGGAAGCATCGTCGATCAGGAAGAGTAGCCAAGCTATATCATCACGAAAATAATTCTAAAAAAGCAAGAACGCGGAGCGGTTCGGTTCTTTCGTCCACTCTTCTTGTATATTTAGGAGAGGTACAATCGGAAATTGTGTGGGGTTCGATTATTAGACACGCATCGCGGTAGCGATGCTTCGTGGATAGCCCCGCGTGGAGCGCAGCGTAACGTGGGGTTA
>CAMFKA010000022.1 GCA_945957185.1 uncultured Chlamydiaceae bacterium
ATACCAAGGGTGGTGCAGCATCGATTTGTAAGGATTCAAAAAGTCCCATAAATTTCCGATATGCCGCGTGCCATCCACTTTAGACCTCACACCCGCCCCCAAAAATAAACAGAAGACGTTTGTGCAAAGCCCTGGAATGTAATACAAAATATCAAACAAGAGTTTAGGAAGCAGTTTCGCAATTCGATCGACCAAAGGGATCAGCTTGGGAGGCAGAATCAACTTCATGATCGATGCTTCTGTTTTCAATCGAATGCCACAGATATTTGCAACTTGGTTGACGAAGACCATACAACTTTCACCAAAAAGACCAAATTGCAGATTTTGCGCGCGCTGAAGCTCCAACACCTTATCTTTTGCACGATGAAATTGCTCTTCGGAGATTTCAAACGAAATTTTTGTTCGCACGGTGTGGTCGGTGTGCCTTAAGGGAGGGTTTTCTCCTCTCCTTTTCTCTTTTGGAGGTATAGGCCACATTGTCGAACAGTCCGGTGATTGGATGAGAGCATCGTGTTTCACTAAGGCTGTCATCCGTCCTTTAATTCCCGGGGGTCGGTATTTACCGAACTCGTAAATTTTACCTTCGGGAGTGATGAGACGAATCCATGAGTGATCGCCTGACATCCGTGGTCCTTTTGCAGAATGGAACACACAAATCGAAAAGAGATATTTGCCGATGGTAGCGTACTTTTCGCGTGTGAAAGTACGGTTTTCCATGTCGGCTTCGTCCCACACGAAAAGATCTTGGTTTTGAAGGCCATTAGGACCATACTTCCAAGGCCATTGTGTCTCTATCTTCGATGCTTTAAATTGGACGGAAGGGATGTCATCTTTATCTACAACCGCTTCTTTGGCGACTGCCCAATCGACATACTCTCCGTTCATCATCACCTTAACAGGTGACTGTGGAGTGTCGCATGGCAGTTTGTGATTGTAGAAGGCTAGATAATTCGGCAGAAAAGCTTTCTTCTCGGAAAACGTCTCCAAACCTTCGCTAGCATTGAGGTTTTCCGCTGTAATGCCTAGGCGATATGCTGTCAATTCGGTTTTAAATTGAAGGAGCGGAGCCCACTCTGCCGCCTTCTTTTGCTCTGTTGAGAGACTTTCGAACTCTTTCAATACAGAGGTGCGTCTAAACCATTCTCGTAAAATGTAAGCTTCACGACCCTTGAACACTTCTTTAGGAGATAACCTAGAAGTGTTCTTGAGAGTGTCGGCAGCAATTGTCAAAATAGCGAGTTCCCGCTCTCGATTCAGTTGACGCCCGTAACGAAATCTGATGGCATCGAATCGAGAGCCATTGATAAGAGAATTCCCTCGACAGAGCGGTGTAGAAAATCTATCGAGGCTGTTGCAAAGCTGTGCTAGGGAAATGGCGCTCATCGCGTTGGCTGCTCTTCCGTTGGAGGTTGAAGGTCGGGTAAGAACGAACGTGCCGTTTCCAGTTTTAGTCCCTGCAGCAGTTGCTGTAGCGAGAACGGATTTGCCGGGACAATTTCGAAGCGGAACAGGTCATGACCGATCTCTTCTCTTAAACGGATGCTAAATTCCTCGAACAGACGGAATGCCTCGTGTTTAAATTCCATGAGGGGATCTCTCTGTCCAATCGCGCGTAGGTTCACATCGGTGCGTAAGTGGTCCATGGAATGGAGGTGCTCTTGCCACAGCTGGTCGCACTTGCGTAACATCATATTGCGGACAGCGCCGTCAGTAGGTTTACGGCCATCTTTACGCTCGAATTTGCTGTTTTCTCTCTCCATCTTCTCTTTAAAAGCGTGGACGATTTTTTTCGCGACATTGGAGGCGATCTCGTCAGCTTCCGCATAGTCGGAATTGAACTCTTCAGCTTCGAAAGTCACCGGAAAGTGATTCATCAGCCAATCACGGTATCCTTCCGGATCCCAGCCGTCTTCTTGCGAACGGCTGACAAGAAACTTGTCTGCACCTTGAACGCAAACATCTTCCAAAAGCTCGATCGCAACGTTATCGATGTCGTCTGAGTGGAGAATATCATTACGGAATCCATAGATCGCTTGTCGTTGTTTGTTCATCACATCGTCGTATTCGATGGTGTGTTTGCGGATCGTAAAATTACGCCCTTCAATGCGTTTTTGAGCCGTTTCTACAGATTTATTTAAAATTCCTGCAGAGATGGGCTCTCCTTCCGGCGGTCTAAAACGTTGAAGGAAAGCAGTCATCTTTGGAGTCGTAAACAAACGGAGCAGTTGGTCTTCGAAAGAGATGAAGAACTTGGAGTTCCCCGGATCCCCTTGACGAGCAGAGCGTCCGCGCAGCTGACGGTCGATACGGCGAGATTGGTGACGAGTTGTCCCCATCACGTAGAGTCCGCCCAGATTCGCGACATTTTCGCCTAGTTTAATATCTGTACCGCGCCCGGCCATGTTTGTTGCGATGGTGATAGCGCCTTGTTGTCCTGCGTTAGCGACAATTTCAGCCTCTTTTTCGTGCTGTTTCGCGTTTAGGACGGTGTGTTCCAGCTGATTCTGACGTAAGATGCGTGACAATTTTTCTGACACTTCCACAGATTCCGTACCGATGAGGATGGGGCGCCCTAGGGCGTGAATCTCTTTGACATCCTTCAGAATGGCGTTGTACTTCTCCCTTTCGGTCATGTAGATTTCGTCGTTGAAATCGGTACGCTTGTTGGGGCGGTGTGTCGGGATAACCAGAACGTCGAGCTTGTAGATCTGTTTAAGTTCTAAAGCATCTGTCGCTGCAGTACCTGTCATTCCCGCGAGCTTTTTGTACATCCTAAAGTAGTTTTGAAGAGTGATTGTCGCGTAGGTTTGTGTCTCTTTTTGAATTTCCAAGCCCTCTTTCGCTTCGATAGCCTGGTGTAAACCATCGGAGAAGCGACGACCGGGTTGAGCTCTTCCCGTGTTTTCGTCGATGATGACAATTTTGTTGTCTTGAATGATGTAATCGACATCTTTTTCCATCAGCAGGTGAGCGCGCAGCATTTGACGCAGATTGTGGGCTCGCTCTTTTCGTTTCGCATCTTCGGCTTGGATAGCTAACTTGCGATTCACTTTTTCGTCATCGGAAAGAGAAGCATCATCGTCGATTAAGTTGAACTCGTGGCTGATGTCCATCATGAGGAAGTCGTCTTCTTGACCAACTCCATTTGTGCATTCCACCCACGCTTGAATTCCTCGATCGGTCAATTCGTATTCGTTGGCGCGCTCGTCAATGATCATGTAGAGATTCGCCAACGCATCACTTTTTTCGTTTTTGTTTTGATCGGCGTAGTAGTAAAGGTCCCACCCATCCAACGCAGCGCGTAAATCGGGATCTTCTTTGATTCTTTTGACGACTTTATTAGTGGGTGTTCCTTTGCTGACGAGCCACAGCTTTTTCAAAGCTTCCTCTTCCTGCTTCTTCCGCTCTTTCCCTTCGGGCATTTGCTGCGCAGAATCTAGTAATTTTTTCCCATCGGTAGCCAGCTTGTTGCAGAAGTCTCTTTGACGCCGTACCAGTTGAGAAACACCATCTTTTAATTCGTCGTACATCTGCTTGCTGACAGGGGCCGGACCGGAAATGATGAGAGGCGTACGCGCTTCATCAATCAAAATGGAATCGGCTTCGTCGATGATGGCAAAGTAATAACCCCGTTGCACTTGCTGCTCTTTCGATGTCGCTAGCGAGTTGTCGCGAAGGTAGTCGAATCCAAATTCGGAGGCTGTTCCATAAACGACGTCTGTTTTATAGACAGCCGGACGCGCGTCTGGTGCTGTTGCGTGTGTGAGTACGCCGGTAGTGATGCCGAGGTAGCGTAAGACGTTACCGGTCCAGTCGCAGTCCCGTTGTGCGAGGTAGTCGTTTACAGTAACGAGGTGGACAGGTTCGCCTGTCAATGCATTTAAATATAAAGGAAATGCAGCGGTAAGAGTTTTCCCTTCTCCGGTTTGCATCTCGGCAATGGTTCCGTAATGGAGGGCGATTGCTCCGATGATTTGAACGTCGTAAGGGACCATGTCCCATTTTTGGTTGTAGCCGGAAACGTGTACTTCAGTTCCACAGAGACGTCGGCAACCATTTTTTACGACACCGTAAGCTTCAGGAAGGAGTTGATCAAGTGTCTCTCCCTCTTTGTACCGCCGTTTGAATTCTTCTGTTTTAGCCTTTAGCTGGTCGTCAGAAAGATTTTTATACTCTTCGTCCCATTGGTTGACTGCAGTAACAATCTTTGAATATTTGCGCACTAAGCGGTCCTGTGCGGATCCGAACAATCTTCTTAAAAAACCAAACATAGAAACTCTCAACTAAACAGTAATGAAAGAAAGATACTACATCTTTTTCTTAAAATTCGCTAGCACTATTCACGAGCTCGGCTTTACAAAGCCGAGCTAGAACTGACGGTGTTCCCGAATCATTTGATAAAGCTCCTGTCCCGTGAGTGCGCTTGCTCCAACGTCACGCAGCCAAGCCGACATTCCATAACCCCATCTGGCGCAGGAACTGCTGGTATAGAAGACATCGACAGGCATGGAAAAAGAGATCCCTTTATCGTAGTACCTTTGGCCATTCAAATTGTCTCGAGCATTCGTTGTTGTGTACCATAGCGTTAAAATTAAACCGCTAGGATAGTAACGCGAGACTTCATACCTGGCGCCCCAATCGTTGGCAAGAAATTTTCCCGCCTGGATTCTAAAGTCGAGCTGCGCCTGTGGCCACGAAAAATAGAGGTTTGCAAATAACTGAGAACCAGTGAAATAACGCAATGTCGGAGTGAAGCCGTTGTACTTGGTGATCCAATTAGTAAACCCTAATCCGGTGGTCTTTCTCTTTTTGAATACACCGCCCTGAACACCAAATGCCCAACAGCTATTTAAGGGGTAGTACAGACACTCTGTTACCGCTCCGCCGTACATTTGTTCAAAATAGCCAGCTCCCGCACGCGCATACCATCCGCTGCCTAAAGCCCAATTCTTTTGGAAATACAACTCGTCAACGACGAGTCCGGTCTGTTTGTAGTACCTTGCAGAGTCTGTGCGGACGTTGATCATTTGAGATGGGTTCAGACGATCGACATTGCCGACGTGTCTTAAATCGGAAAAAAGGGTGTAGCCCAACAGTACCGAGTAATAGACGCTATTATTTAAAAAGCCGTTAACACCAGGGCCAACGCCAAGGGCGTATTTAAATTTCCCTTTCGAGCTTCCAAAAAATGTGTGCGTGCGAGGAGCAATAACAAAATTCCAATGGTCTCGATGAGCCTCGAAAATTTCGATGGAGCCGGGAGCAGGGTATGTCGCTTCTTCAAGAGGAGTAATCACTTCCAGTTCATAGGGACCCATTTCTCCGCTAGCAAATTCTCCTAAAAAAGCGGCGTGGTAGCGGTATTCCTGGATGGGCATCCCTTCCGTGTCAAGAGTGATGATGACAGTGTCGACGTTGGCGGGTGTCAAAAACGCGACTAAGTTGTTTAAACGCGCTCTCACTTGTTCCTCGGTGCGGTAACGGTCGTTTGCGATGCGAAAACGGAGTGTTGTGCGGTTTTCTTCGTCATATTCGAGGTGACCGGAGAGAAGGCGGAAGCCTTGTTGGTAGAAGGCGTAAGCGTAATCAAAAGCAACGGCGTCAGTAGGGCGGCGGCATCCGATAGGTTCATTGACGACAGGGGTGCGGTAGAGAAGGGGTTCGTGGATTTTGGGGACGAAGCCGTTGGTATAACCGAAATTGTAGTAAGCGGAGATGGAGCCCGCCAGTTTCACTCCTCTAACATACCCCAAAGAGAAATCGATAAAATTCCAAAGGCGGTATTTCGCTCCGATATTGATAGGAATTTTTTGCGTTCTGCCATCGGGATGAGGTTCCCGCTTGTGGCTTTTGTAAGGGATGGCGTCGTATTCGGCGGTAATGCAAAGAGGGCTGAGGTATTTGTGGTCGAGATGGTGGAATGGGAACCAATTGAATCCCCCGAACCATCCGCGAATCCTTTCAGAGCCTACCCCTAAAGTTGCTTCGAAATTTGCTTCTTTGAACACCTGCGTCAGCACAACATAGAGCGATTTAAACGAACGCGTTCCCATGAAATCGTCGAAACCGAAGGCAAGCCCGGGAAGTTTGTAGTCGCTATCTTCCGGAGAAAAAATCGAGACTTTTACGTTGGCACCTTTGTCAGAGAAGTCTCCAAAGCCCGAGGAGGAGAGCACCGGATCGGGGATGCCATTAAAGACGCGGTAGTTTCCGGTGACTTCTATCCGATCGGTCAATTGTACGCGCAGGTTCCACAGTCGATAAGGGGGTACAGAAGAGTATCCAAAGCCGATTTCTCCGTCGCAACCCATTCTTGCAGAAGGCATGTTGAGGAGTCCGCCTTGCAGCATGAAATTGTAAGTGACGGGTAAGCGGTCGTTTAATTTATTGTCCAAATCTTCGACGATGAGGAGATCGCGCAGCAAATTGCATTCGTTGTCAACCCAGGCATGTGCAGTGGAGATGCCGAGTGTGAAAAGAAGTAGAATCTTGAGAGCGGTATTCATAAAGAGAAGCGATTATAGCGAAAATGAGGGCGATGTTCAAGCAATATCGGAGAAGAGGGACAAGATAACGCGGAGACGCGGGGACGCAGGGACGCGGAGGTTTTTTTCTTTATAAAAGAATATAATTGTGATTTTTTCTAGAGAAGAAGATCCCCATTTTCAAACCCTCTCCGCGTCCCTGCGTCCCCGCGTCTCCGCGTTGTCTTGTTTTGTAGAGTGTCGACGATTTAGTCGCGGACGATTTTCCAGTTGGATTCTACCGGCGCCTCTACAGCAGCAGTGCTGGTGAGAACAGCTTCTGTTTCCACTGCTTCCGATTGTGCTTCAACCGCTTCTTGTGGCGCTTCTACAGTTTCTTCAGCAGCTAGTGTCATGCCGCAAACAAGTGCTAAGAATAAATAAAGATAGGTCATGTGATTTCTCCGTGTTATGTACGCTTAGATGATGTCAAAGGGAGGCTTTAAAAGCAATGTTAATCCGTTCCCCAATGATACACAAATTCTTGTGCTACTTCGGAGTGCAGACTTAAATGTACGGGACAGGTTTCTACGGCCTTTACAAGTGCGTTTTTGATCTCATCGGAGAAATCGTTCGGACAAAAGAACTCAGCATGCAAGACAGCAATCCTTCTGGGAGGCGTTGTCGCCATCTTTTTTGTGACCACTACTCTCGCTTTTCCAAGATCGATTTGCAACTTATTAGCCGCGATACCCATCAAAGTCAAAGCGCAAGACCCCAACGCGACACCCACTAAATCAGTAGGAGAGAACGTCCTTCCCAATCCATGATTGTCTTTAGGGGCGTCTGTGATGAGTTCCGATTGCGTCGCACTGTCGACAGCGCGAGTAGACAAATTCCCTTCATACCAAATAGTGACTTCGCTCATAACAATTCTCCTTAATTGAATCGCACCGGAGAGATCCGGATTCTTTCGATATACTCTTGTGGGATTTCTCGCACAAACGGACTTTGAAACCGAGGTTGACTCGATCCCCACAAATAACGCGTGTGGGCAAAAGTTAAATAAAGTTGCTCTCTAGCACGGGTCATGCCTACGTAAAAGAGGCGACGCTCCTCTTCTAATTGCGTGGTGCTGTCTTTACTGTTGATGTGAGGAAATAAACCATCTTCGAGACCGACGAGAAAGACAACTTTATACTCAAGCCCTTTGCTATTGTGGATAGTCATGAGGCTTACTCGATCGTGATCTCCTTCGGCCATGTCTAAACTAGATTTTAGTGACAGCTCCTCCAAAAATGCATAGAGAGTGGGGCTTTCTGTTGCCATCTCCCATTCAATCGCTTTGGTAATGAGCGAGTCCAAGTTCTCTTTACGCTCATCGCATGTTTCCGGGTCCTCTTTGAGGTATCCGATATATCCGGAGCGTTCGATAGCTCTTCTGACAATATCACCAATCGATTCAAAAGGGATGCTGTTTTTAAGGTCACACAAAAGTGCGACGTACTCTTTTAGCCCCTCTTTTTGTTTCTGATTGAGGCGTACCGGAGCGGGCTTTACCGTCTCGTTGACCAATTCGACAAGCAAGTTGACAAGAGATAGCCCCGCAGAACTTGCGTATTGACGCAACTTTTCGATCGTCGCTTCGCCGATTCCTCGTTTGGGAATGTTGATGGTTCTTTGGAATGCGACATAGTCGTTGCCGGTGATCACGAGGCGGAGGAGCGCTAAAATATCTTTGATCTCTCTTCTCTGATAGAAAGAAATTCCCCCCACAATCGTGTAAGGGATCCTGTGCATGAGAAATTGATCCTCAAACGCACGTGACTGCGAGTTTGTGCGGTAGAATACAGCCATTTGACGCAACGGCACTCCGTCTCTTTCGTGAAGAAAGCGGATCCGGTTCGCGACGAAATCAGCCTCATGCCTCTCGGAATTTGCCGCATGCAATTTGATTTTATCGCCCGTTCCTAGTGTGCTCCACAAATTCTTTTCGTAGCGATTTCTGTTGTGGGTGATGACGGCGTTTGCTCCCTCCAGAATATTGGAAACGCTGCGGTAGTTGTGTTCCAGTTTAACAGTTTGTGCTGTGGGAAAATCCTTCGAGAAATTGAGGATGTTGCTGATGTCGGCGCCTCTCCAGGAGTAAATGGACTGATCGGGGTCTCCCACAACACATAGATTTTGCCGCGCTCCTGTCAACAATAAGATCAGCTGGTATTGTGCGTGGTTGGTGTCTTGGTACTCATCGACAAGGAGGTACTCCCATCGAGCTTGGTACTGTGCTAAGATGTCGGGGTGATCTTGAAACAATTTTACAGGTAAGTAAAGAAGGTCGTCAAAATCGACGGCATTCGCGTTCTTTAGCATCGTTTGGTATGTGGAGTAGACTAGAGGAAACTGCGCTAATTGAGAGGAATCGACAAACTCTTTTGAAGAGATCGCTTCGGGTGCTCTGATGTCGTTTTTAGCTTCGCTGATCAACTGCCGGAACTCTTTTAGAGATCCTTTGATATTGAGATTTTCCAATACCATCTTCAAAAGCTTCTCGGAATCTTCTTCATCATAAATGATAAATTCACTTCCAAAACCCAACGTCGAGATCGATTCCCTTAAAATGCGAGCGCCCAAACTGTGAAAAGTGGAAATCACCACCTGTTCATTCGTTAAGTGCATGACTCGCTCTTTCATTTCTCGGGCGGCTTTATTTGTAAAAGTAAGCCCTAAAATGCTGTAAGAGGGGATACCCATTTCAATCATATGCGCAATTCGTTGCGTGACGACGCGAGTTTTTCCCGATCCCGCGCCGGCGATCACTAAAATAGGTCCTTCGATCGACTCAACAGCAGCTTGCTGCTCGGCATTCAGTCGTACAGTTTCGCTCATTTGCAGCCGCATTTATCCCCACACGATGGAGAAGATTGTTTATTCGTCGTTCCTTTTGGGTCTAGCTCTCGCTCTCCCAAGTTTCCATAGCGATGGTAATCGCAGCTGATGCTCACTTCGCGAAGGATGTTTAACAACTCCAGACGTCCATTCGCCAAAACAGGATCGCGCAAGACATTGCAGCTTTGTTCTGCCAGTACGTTTTCGACGGTTTCCGAAGGTGCACTGATAAAACGCACACGTTTATGGCTTCCGTTGTTAATTGCAGCGATGAATGCTTCTTCCGTTTCCACAGCAAAAGACAGTCCCGGAATTTTGGATGCCCACGGCGCTGTTGAGTAAGGACGCAGAATTTCTTCCTCCCCGCTAATGACCATAGGAGCTCCACAGGTCGCTGCAGCAGCAATAACGCGGCGAATGTCGATGTCGGCATCGCCTTGTTGAATTCTGAGGGTGAATGTCGGATGGGGGACATATTTCAAGAGGTTATCTTGCCCTAAAATCTGACTCGGATCGTGCTGCTTGCTAAAGTAGTGGTTCCAAAAGAACGCGTAGCTGCCGATGCTGCTTTTCCAAATATCGCGCTCTTCTGGTGGAGTAAACTTGACGCTTAACTCTTCGTCTAACAATGCGACAACGCTGTTTGGAGCTTCCAATTCTTTGGGAAGATCTTTTTGCTCTGCTCGCATCAACTGGGTGATGTAGTTCGGGCCTCCGGCTTTCATCCCCTTGCCGAAGCAGCTCTGCTTTGTCCCGCCAAACGGCTGCCGCTGCACAATAGCGCCGGTAATCCCTCTGTTGACGTAGCAGTTTCCTGCGACGATCGATTTCGTCCAAAGATCGATCTCTCTGTCATCGAGAGAATGAATCCCCGAAGTGAGCCCATAAGCAGTTCCGTTTGCAATTTCGATGGCGTGCTTCAAATCTTTTGCACGGATGAGCGATAACACGGGACCAAAAAATTCGGTTTGATGGGAACGACTATTCGGTTTGACTCCCATTTTAATTCCGGGCGACCACAAATTCGGATTTTCAGGATGTTGTTGCGGTTCTAAAAGCCACTCTTCACCCTCATCTAACTGTGTGAGGCCTCCCAACAGTGTTTTTCCTGGAGCTTGGATGAGTGGGTTGATCTTTGTAGCAGAATCCCACTGGCTGCCGACTTTCAAACTTTGTGCCGCATCTTTCAATTGAGCAAGGAAGTGAGCGTCGTCGTACACTTCTCCTTCCAAAATAGCGATGCTGCACGCGCTGCATTTTTGTCCCGCATGACCAAAAGCGGATTGAATGAGGTCTTTAATCGCCAAATCTCTATCGGAAAGTCCCGACACGATGATGCTGTTTTTTCCACCTGTTTCCGCCATGAGGTCGAGCCCGGGACGGAATTTGAGGAACAGCTTTGCAGTTTCGGTTCCGCCGGTGAGGATGATGACCTTGACGCGTGGGTCTTTAATCAATTTTGTGCCGACAGGATTTTCCTGGCATGGGGCAAATTGCAGCAGCTGACGGCTGACGCCTGCATTCCAAAAGAGATTGACGAGGGTCCAACCGACAAGAACGACTTCGGGAGCGGGTTTGAAGATGACGCTATTGCCCGCTGCTAAAGCTGCGAGGATGCCTCCGGCAGGGATGGCGCAGGGGAAGTTCCACGGCGGAGTGACTAGGACAACACCTTTCGATTTCCAAGCGACATCATCTAAAAAATTGAGCTCTTCAATATTGCGGCGGTAGTATTCTGCGAAATCGATCGCTTCGGACACTTCGACGTCAGCTTCTGAAATCGTTTTCCCGGCGTCAGCGAGCATGGCTCCGATTAAGTTGCCGCGGTGTTCCCGCATTTCCTGTGCGATGAGAGCTAACAAATTGGAACGCTCCTTCACAGGTGTTGCCTCCCAACGTGTTTGTGCCTCTACTGCCGTTTCCAACGCTTTATCGATGTCAGATTCGGTCGCTAACGCATAGTGGTAGAGCGGCTTTCTCGGTCGGGAGGGGTCTTCTCCGGCAGCAGTCTCGCGCGTTTTCGCCGACACTGTAGCTCCGCCAATTTCCAGAGGGATCGGCTCA
This sequence comes from uncultured Chlamydiaceae bacterium, assembly GCA_945957185.1. Classification (GTDB taxonomy): domain Bacteria; phylum Chlamydiota; class Chlamydiia; order Chlamydiales; family Parachlamydiaceae; genus CAMFKA01. Next base: position 11,415 of record CAMFKA010000022.1, read on the forward strand.
AATTCTTTATCTTTCCACTCGTTTAAAATCTTGTTAGCCCACTCCTGGTTGGCAGGGAGCGCCCAGTCGGTATCCGCTTCGTTTTCGAACGACCCATTAGGATCGGGTAGCATTGGGGGTACACGGCGATCTTGCTTGCGGCGGGGCTCGAACGAGATAATTTGAGAATTTGCGCAAGCGTTAGAAAAGAGCTTGGATTGCTCATCCCATGTTTTGTTTCCCGGAGTGAGTCCAAAAGCGTGTCTGAGGAAGTTTTCCGGAGCTGTATTTTCATCGAGCCTGCGCACGAGGTATGCAACGGCATTTTGGAACTCCTCTTTCGTCGCTGCGGGGCAGTAGAGCAGCATGTCACCCGAGAGCTGTTGCACTACTCTGCGGATGTGATCGGCCATCCCTTCCAACATTTCGAAACAGACATAGTTCTCTACACCCATCTCTTTACGCAATAGCAACGCGTAGGCGATGTCGAAGAGGTTGTGGCTTCCGATCCCTAAAGTGACAGCTTTCGCATTTTCCGGCTGCATTCCATAGGTGAGCATTCTTTTAAAGTTGGCGTCAACATCGGCTTTGCAGGGGTATGGCGCTTGCTCCCACCCTCTCAAAGATGCTTCTACAGCTTCCATCGCCAAATTTGCGCCTTTGACAATGCGGATTTTTATCGGCGCACCGCCTGCGGCAACTCTTGCTTTTGCCCAATTTGTCAGCAGCTGTTGCATGAGGAATGAGTCCGGAAGGTAGCTTTGAAGAACGATCCCTGCCGAGTGGTGGAAAAATTCCGGTTCATCCAATACGGATTGGAATAGTTCGACTGTCAATCCTAGATCGCGGTACTCTTCCATGTCCAAATTGACAAATTTTGGGGATTTTGTGCCATCTTCACGTACGTAATAGTGTGTTGCTGCAGTTTTGTATAAGAGGGTTAGACGCTCTTTCAATAGAGCAAGCGTCTCTTCACGCGCAAGAAGGTTGAGTTGGCTGCAGATGGTCGAAATTTTTACGGAAATGTATTCGATGTCGGGATTTTTTAAGTCTTCGACGTAGATGGCAAGCCTCTTTTTAGCCTCCTCTTCCCCCAAGATAGCTTCTCCAAGGTGGTTGAGGTTGATGCGCACCTTCTCCTTGCGCCTTCTCTTCATATGCTCTTCCAGAGCCTTAGGTTCGCCCGGCAAAATGACGCTTGAAGTCTCTTGTCGCAGCATCATTTTCGTAAGAGGAACTAAGATTCCCGGTACAACGGGACTGAGATATTTAAAAGCGGTGAGTCCTACTTTCCGATCAAAAGGCAAGAAGGAGGGGGTTCCAAATTTGCGGAGCAGATAGGAGAGCTGGTTTGCGATTCTAGGAGATTTGTCGCTGCGAAAACATTGGTCTGTCATGCAGGTGGTGAACACTTTTCCTTTTGGGTCGTTCATCATTTTTGCAAGTTGACTTTGTTGTTGCTTCTCTTGTCTCGTTTGAGTAAGATTCGCTTCCGTGATCATGTAACCAGCAAGTTCAATCGCTTTGTCTCTTCTTTCTTCAACGGAAAGGTGTTGTCCTTTGACCGATTCGATTAGCTCTTCAGCCTTCGCTAGGCTCTGGTGTTGCTCCACGTTTTCCTCCTAAAATTTCTCGTATTCAATCGGGGTTTTAGTGATGATATAAATTTGAAGAAGTTATAACCCATTTGACCGTAAATCAAAACAGTAGATTTCATGTATCGTATCATTTTTGCCATTTTTCTCATCTTTCTTTCTGCTGCCAAAGTGGATGTCGGCGCCGATCGCTTGTTTACTCCCGAATACGCTTCCCTTATCAAAGGGAAAAGGATTGGTCTTGTTACCAACCACACTGCACGCAACCGAGAGATGGTTTCCACGATCGATCTTATCAAACAGAAAGGCTCGGCATTGAATGCTAAGCTCACTAAATTGTACGCTCCCGAACATGGTCTAGACGGTAGAGCCTACGCGTCAGAGTCTATTCAAGAAGCTGTTGATATCGATGGCATCCCCATTCATAGTCTTCATGGCAGCACTCGCCGCCCGACAGATTTGATGTTAAAGGAGATCGATATTCTCGTCTACGATATCCAAGACCTCGGGTGCCGTTCGTACACTTTTTCTACGACGCTGCTCTACATGATGGAAGAAGCGGCAAAGAAGAAAATCCCTGTCGTCGTTCTCGATCGGCCAAATCCCCTGAACGGATGGGTTGTCGATGGCCCTTTATTGGACGACAAATTACGCTCCTTCGTCGGTTACATCAACGTCCCCTACTGCCACGGGATGACGATAGGGGAGCTGGCAAGATATTTTAATGGAGAATATAAAATTGGTTGCGATCTCACTGTTGTCCCCATGAAGGGGTGGCATCGAGATATGACGTTTGCCGATACCGGATTGACATGGATTCCAACAAGCCCTAATATCCCTGAAGCATCGACAGCGATGTATTACCCGATGACCGGATTGTTGGGGGAGTTGCAGATTGTTAACATCGGCATCGGATACACACTTCCTTTTAAACTGATCGGCGCTCCATGGATCAACGCAAAAGCTTTTGCAAAAGCGCTGAATGCTCAAAAATTTCCCGGAGTGCAATTCATCCCATTTTATTACCGCCCCTTTTATGGGCGGTACGCCCAAAAAGACTGCGAAGGGATTTTGATTGCTGTGACCAATTCGTTAACTTACAAGCCTGTGAGCACCCAATACCTGATCATCGGGATGTTAAAAAGCATCTACCCAAAGGAGTTTGCCGAAGGAATGAAAACATCATTGGGACGCAAAGAGATGTTTAATAAAGTGAACGGCACTCCCGAAGTGTGGAAGTTGATGGAAGGGAAAGGTCCTATTGTCTGGCGATTAAGAGAAATCGCAGAGAAAGGAAAAGGATCTTTTTTGGAAAAGAGAAAGAAGTACCTAATCCCGAGCTACATGACAAAACTGGATTAGACCGTCCCAATGTCGTCAGCTTAAGGAAAAGTGGAAGGGAAATTGCAGCTAGAGCGCGAGCGCGACTGATTTTATAGCCC
>CAMFKA010000023.1 GCA_945957185.1 uncultured Chlamydiaceae bacterium
CGCTACCGCGATTGTTTATAGCGCGATTTTTTTCCAACCAAAAGTAGCCACACTCGCCTGGGCTGTAATATTACGGCCTTCCGAGGCTGACATAAATCTTGATGATATTGCGCTTCGCTGTGACGAGAGCTCGCAGTGCGACTGATATGATTGTCAGTCGCCCTGCGAGTTCAATTGTAATTTAGCAGAATTATTCTACGATGCGGAAGGAGTCGAAGACAGCTTGGTAGTCGATTTCAGCATCTTTTGTAAAGTATGCAAAAAGACTGTAAGCCCCGTGTTCTGTTACGATAATGCGGACTGCTTCACACTCGTTAAAGTCATTGTCGACAAAAACATATTGCAAAGTGGGATTACCATTACGAATGGAGACTTCGGCGTCTACGATCTCGTAATCTTCGCTTTCACTGCTATAAGAGTTGGAGAAAAAATAGCTATCACAGTTAGAGCAACTGTAAGATGCGAAGTAATCGTCTTCATCGTCTTTTCCATCTTCTACATCCATTAGAGTATCTGTTAAGATCGCATTCAATAGAGCTATCTGAAACTCTACTTCGGAAGCGTAATCGCTGCGGATGATGTAGTAGTCTTCTGTGTATTTATAGAAGGTTTTCAAAGGGAAAAAATTGATTTGGAAGGTAACATCATCGTTCGAAGGAATGCTGATGTTAAATTTTTCATCTGAAAAACCGGTTTCACATTCATACGTTGTTTGTGCGTAGCTAGGGATGCTAAAAGCGCAGGCGACGACGGTTGCCAAAGCGGCGAGTTGTGTAGATATTTTCATACGTTCCTCTTGAGTTAGAGTTGTTTCGCAAGATCTTATCTTTTTTTGAAGATAGTGTCAACAGGGCGTTTAGTTTGTTTGACTAAAATAAAGGGGTAATTGAGGGGTAGTTTTTCTTTACTTTTTAAGTTCTAAGTCTTATAATGGTCATTTTTAACAAATCGGAGCTCACTTAGATGTGTTGTGCTATAACTCCTGTGTTGCGTTGCTTTCGTAGAAGCAGTGCGCCGGGAAACGATAAAGTTATCCTCCAGGCTTCGTTCAAAAAAAAGATTTTGAAGAAAGCTCAAGCGATCATCAGCAGTCAAAATAGTTTTTGGCCGAGTGATTTGAAGGGATATTATATTGCAAAGCACAACCTCGAACCCACCAAATATGAAAAGTTTATCAACAAGTTGAGTAAGCCGACATCAAAGGTGATTGCTTCTTTTACTGTTGAGTGGACAATTTCTCCCGCTATTTCCGCGCTGTTTCTCACTAAGGTGATTGCTGTAGCACCATGGCTTTCGATTTTGGGAACAACTTACTGGCTTACGATTACTGTTTCTCTTTTAGCGATTGCAGTACACCCGATTTTAATGTTCGGTTTTGGTACCATTTTGCGAGCAACTATTGCTACTTATCACCTTGTTGTCGCAAATGTGCACTATTTTGTGATTTCTCAGTTGTGCCCTGAACGTGAGGTTAAGCCTGCAAATATGGACCTCACATTTGCGAATCTGACTCGAGAAATTAACTACGATAAAGAGCGGAATGAGTTTTATGCAATGCAAGGCACAAAGCGTACAGAAATCCCTACTGATTTGGTCACTACGTTTTTTGCGGAGGCTCTGCAGTTAGAGAAATATAATTTGCTGTTAGAGGGAGACAAAAGCAGGATAGAAAAAACGTTCGCAGAAGTACAATTGAGCGTAGATGCCAGTGCATCCTTTAGTGACGTTGCGAGACCTATTAAATTTTCTAAACTCAGTAAGCAGTACCATGCGAGACTTGCACTAGATCAGGTGTGTAGTAATCAAGAGAAACAATTTTATCACGACGACCTTATTATTCAATTAATTGAGAAGCCTTCCTGGACAGCTGCGAAAACACACCAGCTCGTTATGGGGGGAGATAGCTCTCAGAGGGACTTAATTTCATCCCAAACGTCGATACCGTTTGCTAGCAGTAGCGAACATACGGTTTGAATCGGAAGTCCTTTGACGTTGTAGTAACAGCCTTTGATTCCCTTGACTAGCAAAGCGCCATGCCCTTGGATGGCGTAGGCTCCGGCTTTGTCTTTCCAGTCCACTCTGTCTAAATAAATTTCGAGTTCACGATCGGTCAATGTTATAAACTCCACATCAGTGGCAGCGTATTCTGTGACCATGCGATCGCCTTGCCGCAAGGTGACGCCGGTGTAGACGGTGTGTGTTTTGCCGTTTAGTGTTTTTAAGATTCTGCGGGCGTCGTCTCTTTCTTTGGGTTTATTAAAGATGGCTCCGTCAAGGTAGACGGCGGTGTCGGCGGTGAGAATGAGAGAGTCCGAATGAGGGGCAGTGATGGCTAGGGATTTTTCTTGAGAGAGTTCACTGACGTATTGTGAGGGGTTGCCGTTGAAGGGGTGTGCGTCTTCATCGAAGTTCGAGACGATCACTTCAAAAGGGATAGATAGCATGGAGAGGATTTCTTTTCTACGTGGAGAGGCGGAGCCTAATATGAGCGGTGTCATGTGGTGAGGTGCTTTTGGTTAAAGAGTACGATTTTAATTTTATCGGTCCTGACGTCGGGAAAGAACTGTTCGACACTTTTCAGGATTTCATTTCGCTTAGATGCTAAATCAGGCCAGGGTATCCTGTCATCATCAAAGTAGCTGCCTAGATAAATTTTTTGCTGGAAGCGGTTTTTTTGTATGCGATTGTTGTCGTTACCGTGTTCGAGGCAGTAGCGTTTCCACACGATATTGCGGTCGAGGCTGTACTCTTTATCGGGGGTAAGGAGAATGCCGATAAATAATCTGTTTGCGGTGGTTGCGGCATTCATGAATTTACTTGTTTTTGAGGGTAAAAAAAAGCGGAGACCCGAAGGTCTCCGCCCGATCCTTCATCAAGGAGCGACGATTAGTTTACAATCGTGCTTTCTTGTTGAGTGATAGGTGTCTTGATGGAGTCAGATGTGACTTCAACAATCACACGTGCATCCCCAGACTTCTTCGCACGAGCGTCAACTCTGTATCTCAATGTTTGTCTTGGACCAAAGTTGTTTACTGGTGTGAATGTCACAGTTTGTCCGGAAACTGTTCCTTGGCTGTCGCCTGTGGCGCCAACTGGAGTGATTTCCTCAGGGAATCTTACAACAACAGCGACGTTGCTGTCGGATTCAGATCCTTGGTTAACAACTGTGATGCAGTAGCTAGTTGGTTCACCGATGCAAATTGGATCGTCTGTATCGCAGATCTGAACGTTCAGAGCTGGGCGACCTTTCCAACGTGTAGTGAACTCAGCATTAGCGCAGCAACCTTGGCAGTTGGTGACGTTAACGCGGTTTGTGAAGCAGCCTGGTGTGCAGGTTGTCAGCGTGAGAGTGAATGTCACTTTCTCGCCTGGCTTCAGTTCTCTCAATCTCCAAACAGCTTGGTTGCCGTTGATAGTAGCGCCGTTAGCGGACACGATAGATGTCGCTGTTGGTGCTGTATCAGTTACAACTACTTCTGTCAAAGGCTTATCGCCTGGGTTGGTGACTGTGATTTGGTAGTCAGCGTTTTTGCCGATGTTTTGCTCTTTAGGACCTGTTTTCACAAGTTCTACGCACTCTTGGCAAACGTTTGTGCACCATTGGCAGGAAGTTGTGTCTGCATTGCAAGCTGTAACAACAGCTGTGTTGCAAACTTTTCCACGCTTAACAGCTGTAACGCAGAAATTGACTTTCTTTGTTTGGCAAGGCTCGATGCTTCCCAATTTGAAAACCAATGTTCTTTGGCAGCTGCTGTGCTCTACACCTTCTGGGAGGTTGTCAGTGATGACAACGTCTTCAGCAGTGCAGCTTCCACGGTTAGTTACGGAAACTACGTAGTGGATAGCATCGCCTGGGCAAACTTCTTCAGGTCCGCACTTTTCGCAAGTGAGAACTGGGTGAGCGCACAGGAGGGAGCAGAAGCGTACAGGTGTTGCAGTAGCGCAGAAGCAAGCGCAGAGCTCGCCTTCGCACTCACACTTCAGCCATACTTTTGCAAGTCTGCACTCGCCTTTTGCCATAGGACCGAAGTACCATGTCAAAGTGCGGCCTTCAACTTTAGCTTCCGGTGTGCTACGTACGAAAGAAACGCCTTCTGGAAGGTGTGTCTTAACGACGACGTCACAAACGGAGTCACAAGCATGTACGTCAAACTCGAGAGGATATTGGTCCCCGAGCATGCACATGTTTGGGTTTCTTGCCGACACCGTGATACCATCTCTGCAGCACAGTTCGTTGCTGCTAGGATGGCAGCACTTTACTGGAGGCTTGCAAAGCGGCTCACATGGAGGTGGGCAGCAAGGCTTCGGTGGGCATGGCTTTGGGCAAGCTGGAGGGCATGGTGCTGGGCAAGGCGCTGGTGCACAAACAGGTGCACAAGGCGATACACAGACAGGTTGGCAAGGATCGTCACAGGGCGCGCAGCACCGTGAATCCGAGCAACCAACCATGAACAAGGCTGCCGTAGCCAAAAAAAGCAACGTGGCTAAAAATCCCAGTTGTTTTTTCATCTAGAGACTCCTTAGGTTATTGTCTTGATAGTCATCCATTTCATTTTAGTGAAATGTATTCTTAAGCATCCATTCGCAATCGTCGAAGTGGCGCTATTGGCGATTTAGAGTTTGGGCTCTACACCGTGAATAGGGGCACTTCTCAGTAGTTGTAATTGATGTCACAGGGCTTTTCGTAGTTCTTATCAAAGCGATGAGGGCTAAAACAGGGGTTAGGTTTCACATCGCAACAGCAAGGCGGTTTGCAAGGTGTTGGTCCGCAGCTTCCACCGCAGCAGCCGCTGCAGCATGAGGTCAAGGACCCTAGCAAGACAACGGAGAGAGTGAGAACTTTAAGAGCCATTATTTATCCCTATTTTATAGTTTCATCGTAAGGACGGACCCGAAAGTCCGCCCTTTAGTCATCCTAGTAGCAGCAAGGATCACATGGTGGAGGACATACAGGTTTTGGGCAGCATGGCTTTGGAGGGCATGCTGGCTTAGGACAACAAACAGGTTTTGGGCAGCATACAGGACGTGGGCAAGGATCGCAGCAATCGTTACGATCGCAGCAGCAGCTAGAGAGCATAAATGCTGTAGCTGACAATGCCAATAATGAAGAGATTTGTGCGAATTTTTTCATAATAGACTCCTTTTTTAGTGTCTGTTTTTTTCGAACATCTTTCATTTTCCTGAGGGATTCACTCTTTTTGGATCGAAGAGTGTGTCCGTTCAAAAAAAGGATTTACCTTTTGTAGATACGGATTAGGAATTAATTTCTCCAGTAGAATTTGAATATTTGTACAAATATTTTTTGAATGATTGTGTAAAGTGCTGTTGATGAATGGTATAGATGTTTTCTTCGGAAGGGGTTGCCGTGGTTGCTATAAAGCGAACGCTAGATGGAAGGTATCCAGGCCTTTCCCGGCATAGACGTCAACCTCAGACTTTATGCCGCCCTTTACAGGACTCAGATTGGTATTTTGATCTTACCCAGGTTTCCGTTCGCTGTGCTCACTACAACCTGGGCTATGATATTCCGTCCCTGTGGGACTTAACGCATTTTGCAGCTGAAGCCCAAAGGGCTGAAATATCATAGCCCAGGTTGGAGCGAGCGTTAGCGAGTGGAAACCTGGGTAAAGGGAAAAGCAAAACCGAGGCCTGAAAGGCCGACATAAAATCCCTGGGTTGACGCCTATACCGTTCCCAGTCTGGTATAAGTCCAATTTAGGTCGTTTTACGTCGGAAGAAGAAAAGCAAAGAGGCTCCAAGAATAAGTATCAAGGCTCCCGGGTAGGTCAGCCAATATTTTCCCGGGTCGCGATTCACGACGATTTGAACCCTTTTCCAAGCTCCCAGTTCGGTAGGGGAAATCCCTGAAAGATAGAGTCTGCTGCCATCGGGCATTTCGTGGACTTGATTCATGCTTAGCGTTATCGGCGTATTTTCTTCCCCGATCCGTAAATCAGCCTCGAAGCTATACGGTTGACTGGTATTTGCGTAATTGATCTGTCTGGCCTGAATCAGTTTTAATTTGAAAGGAAGCGTTTTAAAATCGGGTTGGAATCTCGCTAAAAGATTTCCTTTTGCTACAGGCCACTGTAGCCCCGTTCCGTATGGATCGAAAAGGAGAGTGAATTTGTCGTTGAATTCCCCTTTTAATTCAAAAGTGGCGATGGGGCGATGCTCTTCGAGTTTAACAGTTTCCGCCGCGCCGTTTCTAATCGGAAAAATGGGGCTTTCGATTTTCGTGGCGCTGTAAACAAAATCCTCTGCGACAGGGGTGTAGAGGGGATGGGAGAGAGGAGTGAGAACCCGTATTGCTTCGACAATTTCTTTCAGTGAAGGAGTGTATCCTTCCGGCAGCTGAATGTTAGGTATGGAGGCTTTTAGATACTCCACATAGGCCTTTCGTAAACCCACCAACTGTTCCGCATCCAAAGGAAATGCCAAAAGAAAAGCAACTTTTTCATCTAACGGCCATTTCGACAATTTTGGAAGAGTGTGATCCACCACATTGCAGAAGAGGCAGGCAGCAAAGTATTCCTGTAGCAGTTGCTCTCTATCCGGAGGCATCATTTTTTGCAGTTCCAGACCATAAGCTTTGCAGCAGATGCTAAAAAGTCCGGCAGAAGAAAGTTGTGTTGTATGTGGTTCAATTTCCGGAGCAGCGTTATGGATAAGAGCGAGCATATCAGTTTTATCTAAAGCTTCGATGGCGGATTTCAGATCAGGAGATTCCATTTTTCCCAAAAACAGGTAGTCGCCCGAGCGGTCCCATTCGTCTAAAAACGCGATGGTGGTCTCGACAAAGGGGACATCTGATTTTTCAGTTGCTTGATAGAGTAGTTTAAGAGGGGGAGTTAATTGATCTGGCGAGTTGTGTTGGAGTCTTAGCTGTATCGTCAGGGCATGAAGAAGTGCCTGTCTGTGATGTTCAGCAGTGTCAGGAAGATTTGAGAACGGGACTTCGGTGGCAGTCGTATATCCGCCGAATCCGTTGTCATACATGGCGACAGAATCTTTTGGATCAATTTCCGTCCGACGTAGTTCTCCCCCTTGGGACACCCACAACGCCTCTTGTGGGTTGTTGTCGAGAAAGACAACAAAAGGTTGAAATGGCTTAAATGCATCTATAAGAGCATCGACGTTATCGGTTTTTATTGCAAAGATGCTCCAAGGGGATGACTGAGCGTGGTGTAATCTTGCGACAGTTGGTTTTGGAATAGGTTTAGAAGGGGACCACTCCTTTACTGGTATTGGGTCTAATCCAGAGATGTGAAGTGCATTTTTATGGATCCATCCCCGGATCTCTTCCGTCCCGTTTGGGTGGAAAGAAGTCACCGCAACATCGGGATGGTCGATTTTCATGTCGTGGATTTGGTAGCGATGGACCGTGCCATCGCGAGCTGTCAGTTGCAGGGCAGTGGATTTGTCATCAAAATATTCGCAAGTGGAGCACCCTTCAGAGAGCAAGATGGTACCTTGGATTCCTGAGTAGTGTTTAACAAGTTGGCCCCCCAAAAGCATTAACAGTCCCAAATGAGTGATGATAAAAGGGATATGGCTTTTTCGGAATGGCCAACGCAGCAGTGTGGCGACAAGGATATTGAGGAAGAAAAGCCACAACAGTGCACCGAAAAAAGGGCTGCCGTAGGTGAGTCTGGCCGCAAACAAGTGTGAGGAGGAGTACGACTCCAAAAAAGTCCCCGTGACAGCAACGATTGCGACCGAGGCGATCAGAATGAGAGCAAAGTAAACACTGCCAATAAATTTGATCATCGTTGTGGAATCTCCCGTATCAGCTCTAGCGATCGTGCAAGAGAGAGTAAATCGGAACGATTCAGCTGGATTGCGTCGATGGGTCCGACAGCTTTGAGAGTCCAATCTCCTTTTTCTTGAAACGCCTCATGCGGAAGTTTCGGGAAAAAGTCTCGAGAGAGGTTCATAGACCAAGCCAGCATTCCGGTTTCTTCGCCTTTCGAAATGCCGGTCGCTTCAAATTGGAGACCTGTGAAACCGGAAACAGAAAACGGAGTGATGACCACCGTGATTTCGTAAAGTTCGCGAAATTGTTTTTTCCATCTCTCAATTTGCGCGATGGGAGGGATCTGTTGATCGATCTGTTGCAGGGGGAAACTGTGAAAAGTGACAGTGATGTCATCTTTTTTTAATGTTAGGAGAGGTTCGGTGGTGTCGATAAGAGGAAGGTCCGCCGACGGAAGTGCGATGTCCCACCCTTCGGGGATGACCATGCGATAAACAGGTTTACGTGACGAGAGGGTGTCGCGGTCGCTGCGTCCTAAAATTTCGAGAGGAGTTGCGGTGTTGCTTGTCTCTGAACAAGCACACAGAAACAAAAAACATAAAATTATATAACGATAGTGCATGAGATAAACACACCTCAAATGATCAATGTGCCGAAGTATATCGCAAAAATCATAACCCCGAAACAAAATTGTTTCTCTTTAACGTAGAATAGAGTAAACCTTGAGTTGATAATCAATTACGTTGCGGTGAGCGAATGGATGGTCAAAATAGTTCCGGAATCGGTCTTGAAAATGGCGAGTTCTTAGAAGATCTTTACGCTCTTTACCAGCAGAATCCTAATCAGGTGGATGCGGGTTGGAGAACTTTTTTTGAGGGCTTGGATGTTGCAACTCCCCAAAAAGGGCGTCAAGCTACGGCAAGTACGGGAGTCTCGCAAGAGCATGCTTCCCTTTATTGTAGCGTCAAAGAACTTGTAGACGCTTATCGACGCTATGGGCACCTGCAGGCGTGGACAAATCCTCTAGCATCCGAACCACCTGCGATTCCGCATCAGTTAAAGCTGACTACCTATCAACTCAATGAAAGCGATCTCGTCAAACAAGTTCCCACCTTTGGAGTGCTTTCTCAACCGATGGCGCCTCTTTCGACAGTGTTGGAGAAGCTCCGCACGATTTACTGCTCTCATATCGGCTACGAGTACACTTTTATCGATTCACCGGCACAAATGGAATGGATTCGTCAAAAAATTGAATCTCCGGAATTCCAAGGGCCACTCGACATCGGCACGCGGCGACAGATTTTGAAGTTGTTGAATCAGTCTGAGCTGTTCGAAGTGTTTCTACATACAAAATTTGTGGGGCAAAAGAGATTTTCTTTAGAAGGGGGAGAGTCCATGATCCCCACGCTTCGCGCCGTGATCGATGAAGCTGGAGATATAGGTGCCGACGAGTTTTATATCGGGATGGCGCACCGAGGGCGATTGAATGTCCTCACAAACATCTTGGACAAATCTTACGCGGAAGTGTTCTCCGAATTCGACGAATCTTACGTTCCCGATTCTTTTGGCGGTAGCGGCGACGTGAAGTATCACAAAGGGTTCGCTTCCGATGTACAAACTCCAACTAAAAAAACTGTGAAAGTGGTGCTGGTTCCCAATCCTAGCCACCTGGAATCTGTCGATCCTGTTGTTGAGGGAATGGTGCGCTCCAGACAAGACCAAAGGAAAGATAGCGACGGAAAGAAGGTTGTTCCCATTCTGATTCATGGGGACGCCGCGGTAGCAGGGCAGGGGATTGTGTACGAAACTTTACAGATGTATCGTCTCGATGGTTACACCACAGGAGGGACGATCCACGTTGTCATCAACAATCAGGTAGGCTTCACAACAGAGCCTAAAGATGATCGCTCCACTCTCTATTGCACAGATATCGCCAAAGGGTTCAGCGCTCCTGTGTTCCACGTCAATGGGGAAGATCCGGAAGCGTGCGTCAAGGCTGCGCGTCTTGCTGCGGATATTCGAGATCAATTCCATTGTGACGTGTTTATCGATATCGTTTGCTACCGAAAGTATGGACACAATGAAGCGGATGAGCCTGCGTTTACTCAGCCGATCTCCTATGAAATTATACGAAAGAAGAAGCCTGTAAGAGATTTGTACAGCGATTTTCTTATTCACGGCGCCCTTTTGGAGCGTACTATCGCCGAAAGTTTGGAAGCAGAATTCAAAAAGGCGTTGCAAGATCACCACGACGAGATCAATGGCTCGAAGAAGGGTGAAAAACGATCGATCTACGCGTTTAAAGGGGATGAAACTCTCTTCCATCACACGATGACAGGGGTTCCCGAGGCGACAATCAAAGAGCTTGTTCAGGCGTTAACGAAAGTTCCCGATTCAGTTGCTGTTCACCCTAAAATTGGCAATTTGATTAAAGACAGACAGAAGATGGGTGAAGGGTCGAAAGCGATCGATTGGGGGATGGCAGAAATTTTAGCCTACGCTTCCATCCTTTGGCAAGGCATTAACATCCGTATTTCGGGGCAAGACGTTTGTCGCGGAACCTTTAGCCATCGCCATGCGGTATGGACAGACCAAAAAACTAATGCCCCTTACTCCCCATTGAAAAATCTCAAAGAGAAGCAAGGGACATTCCATATCTATAATTCCTTGCTGTCTGAATTTGCCGTATTGGGCTTTGAATTCGGCTATAGCGTCATCCAACCTGATGCGTTGGTCATTTGGGAGGCCCAGTTTGGAGACTTCGCCAACGGTGCACAGGTCATTATCGATCAATATGTGACGACAGCGGAGCAAAAGTGGGGACAAAAGGTCAATTTGGTGATGCTGCTTCCACACGGTTACGAAGGGCAAGGGCCTGAACACTCCTCAGGAAGGATTGAAAGGTACCTTTCGCTGGCAGGACATGAAAACATCCAAGTTATCAACTGCACCACGCCTGCTCAGTTGTTTCATCTGTTGCGTCGCCAGGTGATGAGATCCATCAAAAAACCGTTGATTGTGTTCACTCCAAAAGGTCTTTTGCGTCATCCGGAATGTATCAGCATGGTCGATGAGCTGACGAAAGGGTCATTTTTGGAAGTGTTGAACGATCCAAAGCCTCCGGTAAAAGTGCATCGAGTGGTATTTTGCACCGGTAGAGTTTATTACGATCTCCTTGTAGAAAGAGCGAAAGATCCTCATGCGGATGTCGCTCTTATTCGCATCGAGCAGCTATATCCGCTCGACACTGCGCGAATCAAAGACGTATTGGAGCAGTACGGTGAAGCAAATCAATTTTATTGGGTGCAAGAAGAGCCGGAAAATATGGGCGCTTGGGATTATGTCAAAGCGCCGCTACAAAAATTATTGCCTGAGTCCAAAGCCTTAGAGTATATTGGTAGGCCAAGAAGCGCGTCCACTGCAGCAGGTTCGCATGCACTTCATAAGAGCGAATTCCAAGCTCTCATCACGGCGGTATTTCCGCCCAAACAACCGACCATCTTCGATATGGCGGGACAACATAAATCATCATAAGGGTGACGACTATGCAACATGACATCAAAATTCCCTCAATGGGAGAATCGATCAGCGAAGTGACTATCGGAAACATCCTCAAACCCTCCGGTACTTATGTTAAAGCCGATGAAGAAATTTTGGAGCTCGAGACCGACAAGGTCAATCAAGTTCTGTACGCCCCTGCAGCCGGGGTCCTTAACCTGAAAGTTAAAGAGAACGATACTGTGAAAATCGGCGACGTCATCGGCGCTGTTGACGGCGATGCCGCAGCCCCGAAAGAGGTGGCTCCGAAGGAGGCTCCGGCAGCTAAAAAGGAGGAGCCTGCTCCTACACCACCTCCAACGCAAGTGGCGGCTTCAAAGACCGGAAACGCCCGCAAAATGAAAGAGGACTTTTTAGCCGATTTGTCAGCTCCGCAAAAGGCTGCTCCTGCGCAGTCGCCTGCACCTAAACCGAAGCGTATTGCAGCAGAGGGGCGCGAAAGCAGAAAGCGGATGCCAAAGATACGACAAGTGATTGCTAATAGATTATTGGAAGCCTCTCAAACGACTGCAATGCTCACAACCTTCAATGAAGTTGACATGTCTGCGATATTGGAACTGAGAGAGAAGTACAAAGAGGTCTTTTTAAAGCAACACGGCTGCAAGCTTGGGTTTATGTCATTCTTTGTAAAGGCCGTCGTGTCAGCCTTGCAGGCTGTTCCGGGGATAAACTCCTACATCGATGGCGATGAACTTGTCGAGAGATTGTACTACGATATCGGCATAGCTGTGGGAACAGATCGAGGATTGGTGGTTCCGGTGTTACGCGATTGCGAGCAATTAGATATCGCCGGAATCGAGAAAGCAATCGAAGGATTTGCTAAAGCGGCGCGTGACGGAAAGCTTTCTGTCGATGATCTGCAAGGGGGTTCCTTTACAATCACAAATGGCGGTGTTTACGGTTCATTATTGTCCACGCCGATCCTGAATCCTCCTCAAAGCGGTATTTTAGGGATGCATAAAATTGAAAAGCGTCCCGTCGTCGTCAATGACCAAATCGTCATCCGTCCTATGATGTACCTAGCCTTAAGCTACGATCATCGCGTTGTTGACGGCAAAGAGGCTGTCACCTTCTTGGTTCACGTTAAAAACTGTCTGGAAGACCCTTCCAGGCTCCTGTTAGATATTTAGGCGGTAGCTATGAAAGAATTTGATGTCATCGTTATCGGTTCCGGTCCCGGAGGCTATGTCGCCGCTGTTCGCGCTGCACAACTTGGTTTAAAAACCGCCTGTGTGGAAAAAAGCGAAACGTTAGGAGGCACCTGCTTAAATGTGGGATGCATCCCTTCCAAAGCTCTTCTTGAATCATCCGAACACTACGCTTGGCTGCAACATAGCAGTAAAGAACACGGCGTTAATGTTGCAGAGGTAAAAGTTGACTTTCCTCAGATGATGACCCGAAAGTCCGAGGTGGTAAAAGGGCTTACAGATGGCGTGGCTAATTTGCTGAAAAAAAATCAGGTCGAAAGGATTGCGGGGGAAGCCAAATTTATTTCTCCGAATGAAATAAAAGTTGGAAACGATACCTACAAAGCGAAAAATTTTATCTTGGCGACAGGATCGGAGCCCATCGAACTGCCGTTTTTAAAGTTCGATGAGAAGCAGATCGTTTCATCCACCGGAGCACTTTCTTTAAAAGAGATTCCCAAAAACCTCGTCGTCATCGGCGGCGGTGTGATTGGAGTGGAGTTAGCATCCGTTTACAGTCGATTGGGATCGAAAGTCACCGTCATTGAAATGTTGGATCAAATTTGCGGAACCACCGAAGCTTCCGTAAGCCGAGCATTGCAGCAGGCTCTTAAAAAGCAGGGGATCGAATTCTTTCTCCCTGCAAAAGTGGTGAGCGGCGAGAAGAAAGGGAAGCAAATCGTCCTGACGATCGAATACAATAAAGAAAAAAAAGAGATCTTCACAGATGTCGTTTTAGTGGCTGTGGGTAGAAAGCCCTATTCGACCGGATTGGATTTAAAGGCAGCAGGGGTCACCAGCAATGAGCGGGGACAAGTGCCTGTGGATGGATTGTTTCGGACTTCTCAACCACATATTTACGCCATCGGAGATTTGGTTGACGGGCCGATGTTAGCACACAAAGCCTCTGAAGAGGGGTATGTTGTTGCGGAAATCATCGCAGGAGGAGCTCTTGAAATTAATTATCAAGCCATCCCGAACGTCGTTTACACAAATCCCGAAATTGCCACTGTGGGGCTAACCGAAAAGGAAGCAAAAGAACTGGGACTAGAAGTGTTTACCGGGCAATCGTATTTCCGCGGCAACGCCCGCGCTCGCTGCCAAGGGGAGACAGAGGGGCTTGTAAAGATTGTGGGAGACAAGGCATCCGGCCGACTGGTTGGAATGCATATTTTGGGACCCCATGCCTCTGAGATGATAGGGGAAGGCGTTGTTGCCATCGAGTCCAAAATGACGGTGAAAGAGCTGGCGCACGCGACGCATGCGCATCCGACCTTGTCGGAAGCGATCAAGGAAGCGGCTTTAGCCGCCATCGGAGCCACCCTCCACGGATAGGTAGGGGAGACAGTATCGGCGTCAACCTGGTTCATTATATTTCTTATGTTATTGAAGATTAACATCCAATGAAAGGACTGGATAACGCGGAGACGCGGGGACGCAGGGACGCGGAGTTTTTTCTTTTGTAAAAGATTATAATGGTGATTTTTTCAAGACAATGAAATCGAATATTCTTCGTGTTGTCTTACTATCGTTCCTTGAAGTGCGTATGTGGGGCTTTGTTATTTCACTGTCGATCTATTTTTTTGGGGCGATGTATTGAGATGCTACGTGGATAATGTTTTGTAATGTTTCAATTTGTGGCGCATCCAAATCCTTTGTTGATTTCAAATA
>CAMFKA010000024.1 GCA_945957185.1 uncultured Chlamydiaceae bacterium
AGCTTTCAAAATCTACTTTGATATGTCAAATCATTTCTTCATGCAATTTCCCTGTTTCCCTTTAAATTTAAAAGTAATCGTTATAACTTCCACATTTAATACTGCGGCAATCGTTATCAATAGCGTCACTACAGTCGCTCTGCTTTGGTGGGCATCTCGTCTTTCAAAGAAGTAATTCTAAAAGCTAAAGAATGAATGTAATTTTATCTGGTCTTCAAGATATCGGTATTTTATTGTCAGCTGCAACTTTTTCTACGCTTTTATCGGGTGTCATTTTCTGTTTTCCATAACCGCTGGACTGAGAAGCCATTTGCATCGCTTGCTTTCTCTGGGAATCATTGAATTTGCTGCAAAATAGCATTTTATTATTCATATTTAGCTTATCAGCAAATTGTTGCATTTCAGCAGACATGTCCTGACACATTCCTTTCATGTCCATTTGACCTTGTTGAGAATGCACGATAGCGTGTGCAGGTGTAAAAAAAGTTAGAGCCATGAATATTCCAACACTCATGCTCATTTTTGATATTTCCATTTAATTTCCTTTTTTGAATTTGTTTTCAGCTTTATCCTTGTTTCTTTTTTCTGAACATAAGGTAAGCGCCAATCGCACCTGCTACCAATCCAAAGCCTACGTGGTATATATGTGGGAGGTTAAATCCAAGCGCTACATGCACCGTGTGTGGTAATAACGCGAAAAACACGCCGATAACGATTAAGATGATAGATAAAGTCTTCTTTACCATTGCATGGAACCATCCATAGAAAATTCTCCTATTTCATATCTTTTTAATGGCACCCTTTATGGGTGTCATCATGATCCTTATTTTTTGTTCCTTCTTCTAAAGATCGAACCACCACAACATCCAAGCATACAAAAAGCGAGCACAAGAATCACAATGACAATCGTCCAGTCCATAAAGCTCTTCCAAGATTAGGAACAAATTTTAGTCTTCCTTCTATGCTTTCCATCTATTCTTTATCACAATTTTTGTCTATTTAATCTCAGTGCATTCCAAACTACAGAAACAGAGCTAAATGCCATTGCTGCACTTGCAATTACTGGACTCAATAACACTCCAAAGAACGGATACAAGATGCCAGCTGCAATCGGAACTCCTAAAGCGTTGTAAATAAATGCAAATAGAAGGTTTTGTCGAATATTTCGTATTGTAGCAATACTTAAAGTTCTTGCGCGCGCAATTCCTCTAAGATCTCCTTTGACCAAAGTAATGCCTGCGCTTTCTATAGCTACATCTGTTCCAGTCCCCATAGCAATCCCCACCTGAGCCTGAGCTAATGCTGGGGCATCATTGATCCCATCTCCCGCCATTGCAACAACATGTCCTTGTGCCTGAAGCTCTTTTATAATCTTGTTTTTGTCTTGAGGGAGGACTTCTGCTTTTATTTCATCTATTTCAAGAGCCTTCCCTATGGCCATGGCTGTAATAGAGTTATCACCTGTGAGCATGACAATGCGTATTTTTTCATTATGAAGCAATCGAATCGCTTCAGAGGTTGTCTCTTTTACAACATCAGAGGCTGCTAATAGCCCTACAACTTTCCCATCTAAAGCGAGATATAGAACCGTTTGTCCTTCGTTACGTAAAGCTTCTGCTTTTTCAATTAGTTGATCTGAGGCAATCCCTTGATCTGACATAAGTTTTTGGTTGCCGATTGCAACAGTTTTACCTTCAATTTTCCCTATCACTCCCATTCCCGTTAGAGATTTAAAATCTTGCACTTGAAGAAGGGATAGGCCTTTTTCTTTTGCCTTGGAAACAATAGCCAAAGAAAGAGGATGCTCACTGAGGGACTCTAAACTCGCACTTACCTGAAGAAGTCTATCTTCTTGTTCTCCATCCAAAGCAAAAACCTGATTGAGATGAATTTTTCCTTCTGTTAGAGTTCCTGTTTTATCTACAACGACCGTATCTACTTTTGCCAAAATTTCAAGGGCTTCTGCGTTTTTGATTAATACCCCTGCTAAAGCACCTTTGCCTACGCCCACCATAATGGACATAGGGGTGGCTAGGCCAAGCGCGCATGGGCAGGCGATAATAAGAACTGCCACTGCGGCGATCAGCCCATATGCAAAAGAAGGTGGAGGTCCAAAAAATCCCCAAATAAAAAAAGAGACAATCGCAACAAAGACTACGACTGGTACAAAATACCCGGAAATTGTATCAGCCAATTTTTGAATCGGGGCTCTGCTGCTTTGAGCTTCACTTACCATGTGGACAATACGGGCAAGTAAAGTGTCACTACCTACTCGTTCCGCTTGCATGATGAAACTTCCAGTACCGTTTAAAGTAGCGCCCGTGACCTTATCTCCGTTTACTTTTTCCACAGGGACGGATTCCCCCGTAATCATTGACTCATCTATAACACTTTTTCCTTCGATAAGAACTCCATCAACTGGGATCTTTTCACCGGGACGAACGCGTAATTTGTCTCCTTTTTTTATATCCTCTAATGGAACAGCCTGCTCCTGACCATTTTCTAAAATAACTGTCGCTGTTTTTGGAGCTAAACTCAATAACTTCTTGATGGCATTACTTGTCTTTGCTCTGGCTCTTAGTTCAAGCACTTGCCCGAGGATTACGAGAACAGTAATGACTGTTGCTGCTTCAAAATAGAGAGCCACTCTGTCTCCTTGAGGACGAAAAGAAGAAGGGAAAATGGATGGAAAAATCGCTGCTATTAGGCTATAAAAATAAGCCGCCCCTATTCCTAAAGCAATTAGAGTAAACATGTTTAACTTAAGAGTAACAATTGATTTCCACCCTCTTTGAAAGAAGGGAAACCCAGCCCATAGAACAACCGGTGTGGCAAGCACTGTTTGAATCAGGGCATAGGATTTATAAGAAATAAATCTATCAACTAGAGTCGCTTCCAGGACGACAAGGGCAATAATAGGGAGCGTTAATAGTGCCCCTATCCAAAGTCTTTTCGTCATATTTTTTAATTCAAAATCCTGTTCATTTTCGGTCACAATGGTCGGTTCTAAATTCATACCACAAATGGGACAGTGGCCCGGATTTGGCTGCCGAATTTGAGGGTGCATGGGACAGGTATATTCTTTTTGATTGGCCATCAATAACTTCCTATTTGTAAGCCTTAAACTAATTGTCAGTAACTTCTCAAAAATTATTAAAAAATTAGAAATTCTTGAGAATTGATAATGAGTTGCTTATGTTATTAATGATGGCGATGAGCTGTTGCACAGGATTCAGAACATCGAGTACAAACTTCTGCACATTCTTGACAGTGGTCAACTTTCATTTTTTTGCATTCCTCTGCACATTTTCGGCATATTTGTGCGCAAAGATCCATGATTTGATGATGGAACTCGGATTGACTACTTTTAGCCTTTATAGCCAGAGCGCATACATCAGCGCATTCAGCACACAAAGCTGCAGTTTTCTTATGACCTTCCTCAATGCATTTTTTAGAACACGCTGCACAAATGCTCATGCATTCCATTAATTGTTGCATTTCTTTAGAATCTGTTTGTGGAAATGAAGCGTGTTTTGAACAGCATCCTTTATTTTCCATAAAAACTCCTTTTTTGATTTGTTAAAGGGGAGGATGCATGTGGTACGGTCCAAATGTCATTCCTCCTCCTAAGTACCCTGTTATGTTCACTAATAGAAATAAAATAAAAAGACTAGCATAGTAAATCTTACTGATTCCTAATCGTTCCCGAATAAAAGCTACAAAAATTGCAAAGATAGTTGTCGAGATTCCAGCCCACATATGCCACCAGATAAAGTTAGCTAGCAGACCACTATAAGAGGTTGTGTAGCTATAAATGAGCCCTAACATGGCTGTGGGAACTGCTAGAATGGCTGCAGCAATGATCATAAACCGAGAAGCGTAATCAAAAATTGGCCTTTGAAGCCATGCAAGTAAAATTTCAGAAATGCCTGTCATTATAATTAGAGCGATAGGAAAGTGTAAAAGAATGAAATGGAAACTACCAATCCATTGCGTCCAGTTCAAGGGCCTGCCCCCTAAATGTTTAGCGGGTGGTTGAGACTCTGGTAAGGGATTGACCATTTCTTTTTTATTTTCATTTTCTTCGGTATTTTGATGTCCTTCATGGCCAAAAAGACATGTAAAACATAACAAACACAATAGACACAAAATTAGTTGTTTATTCATTTAGTGTTCCATATGTTGCATATCTTTCATATTTGATGGACCATTCATTTTTTGTGGGGACATGTCTTTCATCTCTCCCATACCATGCATATGCCCTCCCCCCATGCTGTCTTCAGGCTTGCTTTGCATCCAGTTTGTTGCTTCTTGTTGTGGTTGCCTTTTCTCTTCTTCTTGGCTCAGCCAACTTATATCACTCGTATTAGGCTCATGATCTTGTATGGTCATATGTTCCATGCCGCGAATATTTTGAGGTACTGTGTCGATATTAACAGCTTCTGCCACAGTCCCTAAAGGATGTTGATACCAACCTGGATCCACATAGCTCGTTATATTATTTCTAACTTTAAAGACAGTGAACATGCCTCCCATCTCAATCACGCCAAAAGGACCGGGATTGCCAATAGGAGACATATTAGGTGGATATTTCATCTTTATGCCCATATCCATCATCTTATTAGTCCCATACATCTCAAACATATCTCCCATGCCATTGATATTCATTAAGCCCATAAAATCGGGGAAAAACTGCTTAATTCTTTCCTCTATCCCCTGTTTGTTAATCCCCGTTAAGTTAGGCAAGTCGTGTTGCATTTGGTTCATAACGTGATGCGATTTATGGCAATGAAAAGCCCAATCTCCTGGATTATCCGCGATGAGCTCAATATCTCTTGTTTCTCCGGGAGCAACGCTGATTGTGACTTCTGTGTATTGAGCTGAGCGAGCCAGTCTTTGCGCCCCTTTCCTTGTGACTAAAAATTCATGCCCATGTAAGTGGATAGGATGGCTATTCATCATGACATTGGCTAGTCGAATGCGTACGCGCTCCCCTGTTTTAACGACTAGTGATTCGATCTTTGGATAAAGAACACTGTTGAAAGTAAAGATGTTAAAGTCGAGCATCTCAAAAGGAATGGGTGTTTTAGCGCCCATGGGTATGCGCCACTCATGCAAGAAAATAGCAAAATCACGATCAATAGGAGGATCTTCTCCTCCTTTGGGATGTATAATGAAAAATCCCATCATGCCCAAAGCCACCTGAGTCATTTCATCAGAATGGGGGTGGTACATAAAAGTCCCATTTTGCTTCAGAGTGAACTCATATTTGAACGTTTGGCCAGGTTGAATGGCTTGTTGATTAAGTCCTGCAACTCCATCCATTCCATTAGGTAGAATAATTCCATGCCAATGAACGGAAGTAGGCTCATTCAACCTGTTGGTTACAAAAATCCTTACTCGCTCTCCTTCAATTGCCTCAATAGTGGGACCTGGGCTAGAACCATTATATCCCCAACAATTAACCCAAAAACCTGGAGCGAATTCTCTACGAATGGGCTCAGCTATCAAATGAAAGACTTTTACATCCCCATCCATTGTCCAAGGTAGAGAGCCTACATTAGGTGTAATGACAGAAGCGTGTATTCTGTCCTTTGAAGTAGAAGGATTCTTATTTTTAGAGTTGTCTCCTTGTTTTTGACTTTCTTGTTTGTTTTTCTGCACTTGCCCATTCATTGGCATCTGTGAATGATCCATGCCTTGCATGGTTTTCGTAGATGATTGACTAGAGTCATTAACTTTGGAGCTCGAAGAATGTGCACTATGATCGCTCTGAGCAGAGAGCGAAAAAAAGGCCATAAAGGCTATAAAAGTCGTAAAAAACTTCATTCTACGACTCCTTCGTTGCAGTACCAGGGGATAGGTTCATTTTCATAAGAGAAAACCTTATAAAGTTTTCCTCCTAAAGCTCTATCAAGCTGAACTCTTGCCATCCAATAATTGCGCAATGACAAGATATAATTACTATAAGCTTGCAGCTCTTGCCGTTTATTTTCTAAAAGACGATCTACTCCAAGTCCCATTACATTATAGAGCTCTTCAGAGGATTCTAAAATTTTGCTTTGCAGTGGGATGATTTGAGCTCGATAGTCGTTAATGATATCCAAGTTATTCATGAGAAGCTTATGAGCTTCTCTTACTTCTGAAAGGATTTGAATTTCTAATGTAGTTAACTCATCTTGAGCTTGCCTCAATTCTGCATGAAGACGAAGGCGAGCTGCCTGTCCATAGTTAAAAATAGGGATTTCACCGGAAAAAGCAGGTCCGAGGGTATTAAGACCATCAGGATCTCTTTCTCCCCCTATTCCAATGCGCCCATTTGTGTAGACCCACCATTGTTTAATTCCTAATTTACGACTTAAACGAAGAACTTCAAAGCGTGCGACTTGTAAATCGAGCCTTTCTCTAAACGCAACACATTCTAGGCGATCAATTGGCAATCCTTCATAATCAATTTCTGGTAAATCTTCTGAAATCATCCAATGGATATCTCCACAAAATCCAAGTAGTTTATTCAGCTTTTCTTTTAAGCGGATGATCTCGTTTTGAATCCTTGCAATTTCTAATTTAGCCTCTAAAAAACGAGATTGAATTTGTTGAAAATCGAGGCTATTAACATTGCCAATATTTTTTTGCCTGGAAGCAATTTCGTTATGAATACTGGTTAATTCTACGATGGATCGAGTATATTTAAGTTCTTGCTGAGCAGCTTGTAACTCATAGAAAGTTTGCTCCACATCGAATGCCAAGTCTAGAACTTCATTTGTGACTCTCAAGGTGGTTTGTTCAAGCTCTGCCTTAGCTACTTTTACCCGAAGAGGGATCAAGAAAAGATCTATAAAACTTGCTGTGATTGAATACTCAATGTCAGCTACAAAATTTTTCTTATTGGGATAACGGATGAAAAGATCAAAGACAGGGTTAGAAAATAATCCCGCTTCGACTAAATCAGCTTGTGAAATTCCAATCTCTTCGAAAATTGCTTGAATGTGAGGGTTGTTGAGCATAGCAATTTGAACAGCTGCATCGACCGTCAATTCTTGCTGAAGAAGCCCCTGAATTCTACATTCTACTTGTTCATCTTTCAGATATCCTTTATCCCAATGAACTGTTTTATCAAGGCGCCGCTCAATTGCTGAGGAAACATACAGATCATCAGATCTTTGCATTTTTGTGCAGCCAGAAACAAAGCACAAGACTCCTATCGACAACAATATGCGGTAAAAGTTTTGCATCAAAAACCTCGTTTCTTTCGGCATGCGCTAAACAGGATCCTAAGCGTTTACTGTTAACACATACACTTTACCTTTGCAATACAAAACGGTAAGAAGGGAAATGAAAAAGAGACGAAGCTATTTCGCAAGCTTTTGCAAAGCGTGGATGGGACTATATAGAAGTCCCCCGCCCGTTCAGGCTTTACATGCATCTTTCTACCATAAAGTTGCGGATTTTGTATAAAATAAATTGAAATTCTGGAAAAATCAGCTTCAGGAGATATCCTGGAGGTCTTTAAAAGATATCCACGCTGTTCGATTTACTCAAAATTCCCACCTACCCAGGCCTTGTTGTATTAATGCCCTGACATGCGAAAGCAAGCCTTGGGATACTGAAGTTGGAAAGGACTGGGAGGGAAAAATAGAGTGAGGCAAGCTTGTGGGTCCACTATGGTCTAACGAATAAGCAAAGAGTGGATATCCTAGGATATTACCTCTAAAAATAATCACTCCCATCCCTCCTCTCAAAGTAAAGGCATACGCACTTTACCTCTTGTATTCAGCATTGTAGATGCAGAAAAATTAAACTATCTGACAGAATGAAAAATTCTTTAATGGAGGAGGTATATGCTCGTATGACAGTAAAATTCATGAAACCCAGAGGGAGGGCCAGGCATAAGTTCGGCGCGATCCCCTGTGAAAGGGATGGGCTGAAGTTCCCTTCAAAGCTCGAAAGAAGCTATTACGACAGGCTGCAGATTTTACAAAAAGCAGGCGAGGTCCTGTTCTTTTTACGGCAGATCCCATTCGATCTCCCTGCAAGTAACCGAGGCCTTGACACACAATCTCTACTGCAGTTACTTTACTTGCTGACTCAAGATCGTCTATTCTTGTGTTAATTTTTTTTATTCTATCGGTTAGTTTTTTATGGTCTTCTTGCAGCTCACGCACCGATTTAAGTTGGGGTTGATCTAAGGACCCCTGCACCACTGTCGAATATTTATTTGGCATCGGATTTGATGGATTGATTGGTGGATCAAACAAATGGATAGAATTACCTTTCGGTCTCAGAGATGAAGCGCCCATATTTAATTCCCTATTTTTGTTATTAAATTCAATCTATTCGATGATCAATTGTTTTAATGCATCGATGTGTTTTTTCAATCTTACTGCACTATTATGCTTACCAGGATCTACTATTTGAGTTTTTGAAGGATTTTCAAAGCCTGCTTGATCAAATTCACTTTCATTATATTGCTCTAATTCCGCTAAAAACGATTGTGGATCACCGAATTTAAGAAATTCGATTTGTTGCTGTTTGAGATCTTTATTTTTACTTATTGCATTTTCAAGACCGTTTGGAGCGGTTGCTTTATAGAGTAAGCGAGCACGTCCATACATCGAAACAAAAGCAGCTGTAGTAAAAGCGAATGTGGTTGTGCCTCCCACAGTACTTCCCATCACAAGAAGTCCTGCCATGGGGACGAGTTGAACCACACTTATGACTGCAAATACAAACCATGCAACAGAAGCTGTTAACGCAGCAATCAAAACCACGGAAAGAACACTCATTCCTACGATGTCACATGCTACGCCTTCATTTTTTATCTTTCGAATATCTTCAACTCTCTGATTACTTTTTCGAATTTTACCGGTTAATCTGTTGTAATCGTTTATCCGACCAATTAACGATTTAGGTTGAGATTGACCTGGGGACGTTCGAACTTCTAACAATTTCTCGTTCTCGCTAAAACTTGGCACACCAATATCATAATAATACAAATTGTTGACACTACCACTCGAGTTTACAGAAGAAACGCCCATATTTAACTCCTATTTTTGTTATTAAATCCAATCTATGCTGTGATCAATTGCATTAGCGCATTGATTTGTTTGTTCAACTCTACCGCCAATTCATGTCTATACTGATCTAGTTTTCGCTTTTTTGAAGGTTTTAAACACCCCGCTTCACGAAACTCAGATTCCTTGAACTTTTCTAATTCCTTTAAAAATGTTTGTGAGGTTCCGTGTTTAAGAAATTCGATTTGTTGCAGTTTGAGATCTTCATTTTCCTTTTTGGTATTTTCAAGAGCTTTTGGAGCGGTGGCTTTACAAAGAAAGTCAACGGTTTTGTATAACCCTACAAATGAAGCAAAGTCAGCAAATCCGCCGATCGTGCCCATTGTAATTGCGCCCAAGACAATTAATCCAGCGAATGGAGTAACGGGCGCTGTGCTTACGGCAAAAATAAAGCAACAAATTCCAGCTACAAGTAAAGCTGTCGAAATTACAGCAGCAACGCTTAATCCCACGATTTCTATAATTAAGCACTTTTTGTTCATCGACTTCATAGACTCTAACATTTCGTTACTATTTTGAATTTTATCTATTAATTTGTTGTAATCTTCTACTCGTTGTTTTAACGACTGGGGTTGAGGTTGGTTCGGAGAACTCTGCATAGCATCCAAGAGGCTATTTCGATAGCGGTATGGTAAACGTATATTTGAGTTAATCAAATTGTTGAACTCACGAGTCGAGTTTACAGGAGAAATGCTCATACTTAATCCCTTATTTTTGTTATTAAATTAAAATTATTCGGATCCCAATTGTTTTAACGCATCGACTTCGTTTTGCAATTGTGCAGTTTGTTCTGTACTGTACGTCTCTAAATCCTGCAAAAGCAGTTTCCCTTCCGGAGATTTAATAAAATTTCCAAGCTCTTGATGAAGGGTTTTGTTTTCATTAATGTCATGTTTAATTTCATTTTGAAGATTGTCTTTGTAAAGAAGGTAAGCTGTACTGAACACTGCCGTAAATAAAGCCAACGCAAGGGGAGCCGCGAATGAAGCTGTAATAATCCCCGTCGTGAAAATTGTGCCGGCAGCGGGATTGACGTGCAACGTACTTGCACCTACGACGCAGCCAAAAAGTGCAAATGCTAGTAGTGCGGTAGCAATCAAAGCCATAAGACTAAATAGGGCGAGGTTTGCTTTTAGTTGTTGTTTGTCCATCGATTTATAAAATTTAATGCCATTTTCGTTCTTTCGAATTCGAGTAATTATATCGTTATACGTTTTCACTCGTGTTTTCAAAGGATTAGGATTAGATTGATCTGGGGTTTTCAGCACAATTGTCGGATAATTATTTTGTTCCGAATTTGATAAATCAATGAGTGGATAAATCACATTATTGACACTACCATTTAAGCTTACAGAAGAAACGCTCATATTTAACTCCCTATTTTTGTTATTAAATATTGATTTTAACATGAAATTATTAATTTAATATTAACGAAGTGTTAAATTTTGATGTAATATTTGATGAGGATAACGAGGACGGTATAACGCAATGGCGTCAACTTAAACATTTATGTCGACCTTTCAGGCCTCTGGACTAATTTTATAACCATACCCAGGCCTCCGCTTCGCTGCGACCTGGGCGAGTGTGGCTATTTCTGGTTGAAAGCCTCGCGAATGTGTAAATCCACTGAGATACCAGGTCGAGGACGACCTGGCTACCTCGCATCTAGAGCACACTTCAAGGTAGCCGGGGCGTCCCCGCCCTGGTATCGCCGTGATTTTACACATACGCGAGGCCTCAAAATCACCTTTCAACCAGAAATAGCCACACTCGCCCAGGTTGCAGCGAAGCGGAGGCCTGGGTTAGACCCAGAAAAAAAATCAGAGGCCTGAAAGGTCGACATAGGGTTCGAATAATGAACTAAAAATTAGCGAGTGCTATAGAGTTCGTTCAGTGACGAAATCACTTCATCATCAAACGGATCCATCGTTCTTGCTTTTTCGAAGGCTCGGATCGCTTGATCCCGCTTCCCATCTTTGTAGTAGATGCGCCCTAAGCTTTTCCAGGCCGCCAAATCCACCGGATTGATTTTGACAACTTCTAAGAAGCTTTTTTCTGCGGAATCTCGTTCATCAACGCCAAGTTGAGCCAAAGCAAGCAGCTTCCAGCCCCAAATGTTATCGGGCTCGAGTTGAACATAAGTGCTAAAGGCATTGACGGCTTTACGGTCTTCGTGCAGCAGGAGTTCTACTTGCCCTAACAGAAAGAATACGGGGGATAGCGGAGGTTTAATTTGAGTGAGCATCTCAAGGAAGCGTGCATCTTCTTCCATTTGATGCTGCGTTGTGGCGAGCTGCTTTTCCCCTTCCAAAATCGAATCGATCCGTTTTTGGATCAACAGATAATTCAAATCTAAAGGCGTTTCAAAGCTCCACTCATCAATTTCATCGACAACAGGAGCTTTTGCAACTTCGACAACAGGTTGTACTTTTTCCTCTTCGTAGTTGTCATAAAGGCTGAGAGCATTTTCAAAAAACAGAATGTCTTGATTATTATAAGCCAACAGACTGTTTTGGAGACGTCTCTGCATCGAAGAGATCAACTGAAATTTGATCTGGTGATACTCCCTCACATAGACGCGAGGAGATACTTTTCTCAACTCTTCAATAGCCAAACGATAAGAAGGGACGGAGTCTGAAATTTCGTTTTCATCGGCTTCGAGCAAATAGCTTTTCGACAAGAGAAGTCTTGACAGTTCAGCCTCAGGATCTATCTTGGAGTCAATCACTTCCAAAATTTTCTCTCTGGAAGCTTCATATTCCCCCATCATCATTTCACATTGGGCGATTTGTAAAAGCGTCCATGCAGGGGGCAGTTTTTCGGCAAAAGCGTGTTTCATGATGGGGTTAAAGGCTTCCAGCTTCATCGGAGATTGAAAAAATTTCAATGCTCTCTTACAGTCCATCACTTTAAGTGCTTCTACACCTTGAAATAGCTTTTTCCACTCTCTAGCACGTTCCGAAGAGACATCAATCTGATCAAGAAAATGGGTAAACGCGACTTGATCGTCCTCTAAATAGGCGTTTAGAGTCTGATTGAGAACGATTTCTAAAATTAAATCACGAGAGCTGCCGGGGTCTTGAAGCGCTTGCTCCAATTCTGCATCTGATTTTTTAATATTTCCTGCAGCACGGTATCCATAAGCAAGGTAGAGTCGTTTTTGGGCATCCGAAAATAAAGAACCGCTGTGGGAGACTTCCTCAAGGAACAAAGAGTATTTTTTTGTGGTGAATGCGCTCTCAATTTCTGTTTTAGCAGCGTGTCTATCCCACCAAAACAATTTAACGATGAGCACTAGAAGGATGATTGCAATGAGAGCGTATAAAACTCTTAACTTCATATTTGGTTCCCGTATTCAAATCAGGATGGAGATCTTCTCTTAATCCCCCACGTATCCCCTCTTATATCGAAGTTCGTTATAAAGGTCAAAAAAAGTTTTGTTTAATAGTCTCAAGTGAGTACAATTCGGTTTTTCAAACACGAGGCTGTCTACGGGTATAAAATGAAATCGTCCAAGAGCGACGGATTATTTTAAACTTCGGTGACAGGTACCTACAAGCAGGCGTTTATGTGGAAATGGTTATTACTCTCCGTGCAATTGCTGATCTTTGGAGTCCAGGCTCACCAACTTGTGAATTTAAGGGAGCATAATCCGGCATTTCGTTTTGCAAACGATGGGGAAGCGTTTCTCGTTCAAGAGGCTGCTATTCAGCTCAGTCGGGTGCAAAGGGATTTAGCGAAAGAGGGCATCGCTTTGATAATTCTTCGCGCTTATTTGCCTGAATCGCAATCTCCTTCCTGCTGCGTCGATGTCAACCAGGATAGAATCAGCCATACTTTCAGTCGAGGAACAGCCGTTGATGTGAGTCTTGAGTACATCAGTGGGAATCCTCTTCAGCTGCCTTGCGAGCCTTATTCTTGGGTGATTGATCCAGACTACAACGGAGATCCATGTCCTCTCAGCTGCGGCTTTCAGCATTTGGAAAGGTTGATGATGCGTCACGGGTTCAATCGCTCGGCAAAAGTGTGGTGGCATTTCGACTTAAAAAGATGGAGGGAATACGAGCCTTTGAACATTCCGCTTCAGCAACTGCTGTATAAGAAAAGTTGGGCATCCTCCCAGTAAAATTAACATTAAGTTAAGTTAATATTAAATTTTGTTATTAAAAATTAACACTTTATTTATAATAAAGTTATACGTTGATCGGGTTTTATATGAATTCGAGAGGTTATCATGCAGAAATCTAAAATTTTACTTATCGAAGACGAAGAAGACATTGCGGCTTTGATTAAACTCCAAGCTGAAATCTACGGCTACAAGCTGATGATAGAAGTGGACGGACTCAACGGCCTGCGCGCTGTGGAGAAAGAGCGACCCGACCTAGTGATTCTTGACATCATGCTCCCCGGACAGAGCGGGTTGGATGTGTGCCGAAAAATCAAAGCCAATCCCGATATTAAAGACATTCCTATAATCATTATTTCCGCGAAAACCGAAGAATTGGACGTCGTTTTAGGGTTAGAATTGGGAGCAGACGATTACGTTTCTAAGCCATTCTCTCCAAAAATCTTATTTTCCAGAGTACGAGCGATCTTGCGCAGAGGAAAAGAAGTAGAAAAAGCTCCTCAAGTCATTGTATTTAATGACTTTACGCTAGAAGTCGACAAATATCAGTTACGTAAAAAAGACAAGTACATCCCCATTACTTTGTCGGAATTTGGGATTTTGAGACGCCTTCTTCTGAACAAAGGAAAGGTGCTGACACGTAACCAGCTTTTGGATGATATTCAAAATAACGATGCGTTCATCGTCGATAGAAACATCGACGTTCACATCGCTTCACTCAGGAAGAAGTTAGGACCCAACTTTAATGCCATCGAAACTGTCCGTGGCGTAGGCTACCGTTTTCTGGATGAGTCCGTAGAATAGTTCGATTAGATAGCCGGGGCGAGACGTCAATATCGTCAAATTAAATAAATTAATTGTCACTTGGGCTGAATTTAGGTGTAGTAAAAGATAATATGCGGTTAGAGCGCGAGCGCGACTGATTTTATAGCCCACTGCGACGTAGGAGCTGTGGGT